>CAYGNB010000177.1:0-2550 GCA_964351135.1 uncultured Rhodobacterales bacterium
CATATCATCAACGACTGGATGAGCGTCTATGCCATGGCGGTGAACGAGGAAAACGCCGCAGGCGGGCAGGTGGTCACCGCGCCCACCAACGGGGCGGCTGGCGTGGTTCCGGCAGTGATCCGGTATTATCTCGACCATGTGCCCGGCGCATCCGCCGCGCATGTCGAGGATTTCCTGCTGACCGCTGCGGCGATCGGCGGGCTGGTCAAGTTCAACGCTTCGATCTCGGGTGCCGAAGCGGGCTGTCAGGCCGAGGTCGGCAGCGCCAGCGCCATGGCGGCGGCCGGTCTGTGCGCGGTGATGGGCGGCACACCGGAGCAGGTGGAAAACGCCGCCGAAATCGCGCTGGAGCATCATCTCGGCATGACCTGCGACCCGGTCAAGGGGCTGGTGCAGGTGCCGTGCATCGAACGCAACGGGTTGGGCGCGATCAAGGCGGTATCGGCCGCCAGCCTGGCGCTGCGGGGCGATGGCACACATCTGGTTCCGCTCGATGCCTGTATCGAAACCATGCGGCAGACCGGTACAGATATGTCGGAGAAGTACAAGGAAACCTCGCTGGGCGGGCTCGCTGTGAATGTGCCCAACTGCTAGGCCGCGCCACAACGGTCGCGCCGTTTCGAAACCGCGTGACCGCCCGATTTTTAACGGCTTTCCACCGGCAGGGTTGTTGCTATAGCGTCGCCGCATGCCTCATGATCGCCCGGTACTGGGCATTCTCCTCATGCTCGGCTTTTGCGTTCTCGCCCCCTTGGGCGACGCGCTGGCCAAGATCCTCGGGCCACTGGTTCCGCTCGGGCTGCTGCTGCTGGCGCGCTTTGCGTTGCAGGCGGCAGTGCTGATTCCGATCATCCGGGCCACGGGCCGTCCCTGGCGCTTCGGCAGACGGGTGTTCGGTCTGACCGTGCTGCGGACCGTACTGCACATTCTCGGCATCGGAGCGATGTTCACCGCGCTGCGCTATCTGCCGCTTGCCGATGCCGTGGCGATTGCCTTTGTAATGCCCTTTCTGATGCTGGTGCTGGGGTATTACGTGCTGGGCGAAGAGGTCGGCCTCCGCCGGATGGTCGCCTGCGCGGTCGGGTTCGTCGGTACGTTGATGGTGATCCAGCCCAGCTTTGCCGAGGTCGGGTGGCCCGCGACGCTGCCGCTGGGGGTGGCCATCGTGTTTTCTCTTTTCATGCTGGTCACGCGCCAGATCGCCAAGGAAACCGACCCGATCGCGCTTCAGGCCGTCAGCGGCGTGATCGCCACGCTGATCCTGGTGCCGATGCTGCTGATCGGCCAGGCGTTCGACGTGGCACCGCTGGCGCTGAAACTGCCGACCGCCACCGAAGCGGGGCTGCTGGTGGCCATCGGCGTAATCGGCACCCTAGCGCATCTGCTGATGACCTGGTCGCTGCGCTATGCGCCGTCGGCCACGCTCGCCCCGATGCAGTATCTCGAAATTCCGGTGGCCACGCTGATCGGCTGGATCGTCTTTCGCGACCTGCCCGACGGGTTGGCCGCGCTGGGTATCTGCGTGACCATCGGCGCGGGGCTCTATGTGGTGATGCGCGAGCGGGCGCTTGCCCGGTCAGCGGGGGCGCCGGACGCGGTGCACATCACCGGTGCGCCGGATGAACCGGCGCAGAAGCAAACGCCGGGATAAGGGCGCCGAGCCGCGCGCGCGGCAGGATCACCAGCACCCCCGGCCCGTCGGTGTCCAGCCCCACCGGTCCCGTCGCCACGTTCGACGTTCCGATCCGGCCACCGGGCGCCAGGTCCAGCCCGTCGATCGGCCAGCGCAACCCTGTCGAGCGTCCGGTCGCCGGGCACAGCGGAAACAGCGACACCACATCGCCCTCCGCCAGCGGGATCTCGATGCGCGGGGGCGCATGAAAAATCACCTCATGCTCTCCAATCAGCACGCAACGCCGGTCACAATGGTGCAGCAACGTGCTGAAGGCGGCCAGTTGATGATCGATGCGCGCGCCCAGAAACCCGGCGGCCACCACCACGGGTGCCTCGATGCTCCGCAGCGCCTTGTCGAAATCGGTGCTGTCCTGTTCGGCGATGCGATGCAAACGGTTCGCCGGCAGTGCCGCGCGGGTATCCTCGTCCAGCGAATCGAAATCGCCGAATACCGCCACCGGCACCTGCCCGGCCCGCAGCGCCGCCCGCGCTCCGCCATCGGCGGCGGCAAGCGTCGGGGCATGGGACAGGGCCAGGTCAAGATCGCCGGGATAGAGCACACCGCCCCCCAGCAGGGTGACAGGTCGGTCCGACTGAAGAATAGGCTCTTGCATGGGCGTCTTAATGCCTTGTTCAGCCATTGATCTCAATCTGTCCATAACTCGATACGGGGGTATAGATGAACCGCGACGATGGACCGGGTGAGATCCTGCCGGTGACGATTTCGCTGTCCTGCGGCGGGCATGTCTGCCGGCTGGAATGGACCGGCGGGGCACCCGCCGAACTGGCGGGGCTGGCCGGGTATCTGCGCGATCTCGCAGCGCAACCCGTAGAGGAACCCGCCCATCCCGACAGTGGCGCGCTGGCCCGGATTCT
>CAYGNB010000177.1:2650-6766 GCA_964351135.1 uncultured Rhodobacterales bacterium
GACGGGTTCACCCGGCGGCAGGTCATACGGCTGGCGCGCGGGGCCGCACCGATCGGCCAGACCGAGGCATTCGCCGCCTTCGACGCCATGCTGGCCAATGGCCGGATCGAGGAACGGGGACGCCGATACTTTATCCGGGCAGCACCACCGGACGAAACCGGCGATGCAGGGGCCTAGGACCGGTCGCCCGACCCGTCACCGGCGTCGGGGTCCGCCTGCCCCACGCCGCGAAAGATGAACCGGAACGGCAGCGCCCACAGCAGGCCGAGGACGACATAGACGATGAACTCCAGCCAGATCGGTGGCCGGTCGAGCCAGTTCAGCACCGTCACAACGGCAACGATGTAGAGCGGCAGACCGACCAGAAGAATGACCAGTGACCAACGGCGCCGGGCCTTGTAGGACAGGGCCATCAGTCGGCGAAGGGGTCGGTGACGAGAATGGTGTCCTCGCGTTCGGGCGACGTGGACAGCAGCGCAACCGGACAGTCGATCAGTTCCTCGACCCGGCGCACGTATTTGATCGCGTTCGCGGGCAGTTCCGCCCAGCTGCGCGCGCCTTCGGTGGATTCGCTCCAGCCCGGCATTTCCTCGTAGACCGGCACGCAGCGCGCCTGATGGTCGGCCGCCGTGGGCAGGTAATCGATGCGTTGGCCGTCGAGTTCGTAACCCACGCAGATCTTCAGCGTATCGAACCCGTCCAGAACATCGAGCTTGGTCAGCGCGATGCCGTTGACACCCGAGGTCGCGCAGGTCTGGCGCACCAGAACCGCGTCGAACCAGCCACAGCGACGCTTGCGCCCGGTGACGGTACCGAATTCGTGGCCACGTTCACCCAGACGCTGCCCGTCATCGTCGTTCAGTTCAGCCGGGAACGGGCCTTCACCGACGCGGGTGGTATAGGCCTTGACGATGCCCAGCACGAAATCGATCGACCCCGGCCCGATGCCCGTGCCGGTGGCCGCCTGACCGGCGATTACGTTCGACGAGGTGACAAAGGGGTAGGTGCCGAAATCGATGTCCAGAAGCGCGCCCTGCGCGCCTTCGAACAGGATGCGTTTGCCGGCCTTGCGCTTTTCGTTCATCACCTTCCAGACCGGCGCGGCATATTCCAGGATGCTGGGCGCCACGTCACGCAGTTGCGCCAGCAGCGCAGCCCGGTCCACGGGATCGAGCCCGAGACCGCGGCGCAGCGCGTCATGATGGGCCAGCGCGCGATCCACGCGCAGTTCCAGCGTGGCCTCGTCCGCAAGGTCGGCAACCCGGATCGACCGGCGCCCCACCTTGTCCTCATAGGCCGGGCCGATGCCGCGGCCGGTCGTGCCGATCTTGGCCACCGCCACGGCTGCTTCGCGGGCGCGGTCCAATTCGCCGTGGATCGGCAGGATCAGCGCCGTATTTTCGGCAATCATCAGCGTGTCGGGCGAAATCGTCACGCCCTGCTGGCGCAGGCCCTCGATTTCCGAGACCAGATGCCACGGGTCCAGCACCACGCCGTTACCGATCACCGAAAGCTTGCCGCCGCGCACGATACCGGACGGCAGCAGCGACAGCTTGTAGACCTCGCCGTCGATCACCAGCGTATGCCCGGCGTTGTGCCCGCCCTGGAACCGCGCGATGACGTCGGCGCGTTCCGACAGCCAGTCCACGATCTTGCCCTTGCCCTCGTCACCCCACTGGGCGCCGACTACCACGACGTTGGCCATGCCAGGTCCTTTCGCTGATTGCCTGCAAACCGGCGTCGGTATAGCCGCCCCCCGTGCCGGGCGAAACAGCGATTTTCGCGGCACCCGGAAATTCGCGAACGCAACGGCACGGGTGCCCCGCCCCGCCCGCCGGGCTAAACAGGGCGCGGACGACAGGATCAGGAGAACGCGACATGGCCGATGGCGATCTGCAAACCGGCAGCCTGCGGGTAGTGCTGGACGGGCTGGAACCGCAGGGCGATGCCATGCTGGCCCCCGCACCGGCGAACTGGATGCAGGGGCGCACCGCCTATGGTGGTTTCACCGCCGCGCTGCTGCTGGGCGCCGTGCTGCGCGGCGACCGCGACCTGCCGCCGCTGCGATCGGCGATGATCAACTTCACCGGACCGGTCTCGGCGTCGCCGCGCCTGACCACCGAGACATTGCGGCGCGGCCGGAATGTAACATCGATTGCCGCGCGCGCCCGGATCGACGATCAGGTGGCGGCGGCGGGGCTGTTTTCCTTCGGCGCCGCACAGGACAGCCATGTTCGCGCCGACGCACCGCGACGCGATGCCCCCGCGCCCGACGCCTGTGAACCGCTGATACCGCCGCAGGCCGCCAGCTTTGCGCCCGGGTTTCACCGCAATTTCGACCTTCGCCTGATCGAGGGCGACCGTCCGATGACCGGGTCGGACCGGGGCTATATCCGGGGCTGGGCGCGACACCACGATCCGGCGTCACGCACGGGTATCGAATCGCTGCTGTGTCTGGCCGATATCCTGCCGCCGGCGGTGTTCCCGCTGTTCCGCCGGATGGGGCCGAACAGCTCGATGAACTGGATCTGCAATTTCCTGGTCGAAAACCCCGAAACCGAAGACGGCTGGTGGCAGGTGGAAACGGATCTGACCGCCGCGCGCGACGGGTTCAGCAGTCAGGTGATGCGGGTCTGGAACAGCGCCGGCGAACTGGTCGTGGACGGCATGCAATCGGTGGCGATCTTCGTCTGACCCGGCCGGTCAGGCCGGGGCGTCCTGCATCCGTGCCCGCGCCAGAGCGTCGGCAACCTCGCCGGTAGGCGCACCGCTGTCGGCGGCATCGGCCAGCACCCGGTCGAGCGTTTCCGGTAACCGGTCGATTGCCGCCAGCGCCTGATCCTCGGTCCAGCCCGCGACCGTGCGCCCGATGGCGATGATGCCGCCCGCGTTCACCAGATAATCGGGGCAATAGAGTACCCCGCGATCGCACAGCAACCCATCCACGCGCGGTTCAGCCAATTGATTGTTCGCCGCGCCGCAAACGATGGCGCAGCGCATGTTCGCAACCGCTTCGGCGGTCAGGTCGCCGCCCAGCGCACAGGGCGCAAACACGTCGGCCTCGGCGGTGACGATGTCATCGAGACCCGCGACAGCGGCCCCCAGTTCGGCAACGGCGCGGTCGCGAATGTCGTCGCGCGGTTCGGCGACGGTCAGGCGCGCGCCGCGTTCGTGCAGCATCCGCGCAAGGGCATAGCCCACATTGCCCGCCCCCTTGATCGCGACATGCACCCCGTCGAGCGTCCGGCCCAGCCTGTTCAGTACCGCGCGTTCCATGCACAGGAACACGCCACGGGCGGTGTGGGTCGACGGGTCGCCCTCGGCATCCGAGGCGCCCATCACATGGGCCGTCTCGCATTTCACCGCGTCCATGTCGGCCACGGCACAGCCAACGTCTTCGCCGGTGACATAGCGCCCCGCCAGCCCCTCGACCGCGCGGCCAAAGGCGCGCATCTTCGCCTCGGTTTTATCGGTCTGCGGATCGGCGATGATCACCGCCTTGCCACCGCCCAGCGGCAACCCCGCCAGCGCGTTCTTGTAGGACATGCCCCGCGACAGGCGCAGCGCGTCCGACAGCGCCGTCATCCCGTCGGGATAGGGATAGATCCTGCAACCGCCCGCCGCCGGGCCCAACGCACGGTTGTGAATGGCGATGATGGCGCGCAGGCCCGATGCCGGATCGCTGTGAAACACCACCGATTCGTGGCCGTCATGGTCGGGATGCGAAAAGACGCCGGTATTCTGGGACATGAATCACCTGCATGCGTGATGTTGCGGAAGCCGCCCCAGATAGGGCCAAACGCCGCCGCGAATCAACCGTGTCGGCAGCCCGGATCAGGCCGGCTGCGCCGCCGCTTCGCGCCGCTCTGCACGGCCAAAGAAGACCAGATAGAGCACCGGCGCCGCAACCAGCGTGAGCACGGTGGCAAAGGCCAGCCCGCCCATGATCGTGACCGCCATCGACATGAAGAACGCATCGGTCAGCAGTGGCACCATGCCCAGAATGGTGGTCACCGCCGCCAGCATCACCGGGCGCAGTCGCGACACCGACGCGGTCACGATCGCCTCGCGCAGGGGCTGGCCCTCGGCCCGGACCAGGTCGATTTCCTCGACCAG
>CAYGNB010000178.1:0-6756 GCA_964351135.1 uncultured Rhodobacterales bacterium
TCGCTGATGGTGCGAAAGGCGTCCGGGGACTTGTTCATGATGCGCTGTCCCGGTGTGCGGTCACTTGCGGTTGCCGGCGGCGACCCGATCTTTCATCAGGTGCGACGGGCGGAAGGTCAGCACCCGGCGCGGGTCGATCGGCACCTCTTCGCCGGTCTTGGGGTTGCGCCCCATGCGGGCCGTTTTTTCGCGCACGCTGAACGTACCGAAAGACGATATCTTGACCTGCTCGCCGCGGACCAGCGCATCGGACATATGGTCGAGCACGCTTTCCACCAATTGGGCGCTTTCGTTTCGGGACAGCCCGACCTCGCGGAATACCGCTTCGCTCAGGTCCATGCGCGTCAGGGTCTTGCCAGACATATCGATCCTCTCCTGTGGTGGCTGACAGGATGCGGGATCAGATTTTCGCTGTCAATATCAACGCGTTGCGGGCGCGGCTTTGGGCCGGTTCCCGCAGGCTCTACCAGCGCAGCACAACCGCGCCCCAGGCCAGTCCGCCGCCGATCGCTTCGGACACCAGCAGGTCGCCCGGTTTGATCTGCCCGCGCGCCCTGCCGACCGACAGGGCCAGCGGAATCGACGCGGCCGAGGTGTTGCCGTGATCCTGCACGGTCACCACCACATTGTTCATGCTCAGCCCCATCTTTTTCGCCGTGCCCTTGATGATACGGATATTGGCCTGATGGGGCACGACCCAGTCCACGTCCGAACTGGTCAGCCCGGCCTTTTCCAGCGCCGACTCGGCGGTGGCGGCGAGCTTTTCGACGGCGTGGCGGAACACCTGGTTGCCCTGCATCCGCAGATGGCCGGTATTCTGGGTCGACACGCCACCATCGACATAGAGCAGATCGCGATATCGCCCGTCGGAATGCAGATCGGTGGACAGGATGCCGCGATCGTCCGGGCTTCCCTGTCCCTCCTGCGCCTCGAGCACCACGGCGCCGGCACCGTCGCCGAACAGCACACAGGTCGAGCGGTCGGACCAGTCCATGATCCGGCTGAAGGTTTCGGCGCCGATGACCAGCACCCGGCTGGCCTGCCCGGATACGATCAGGGCGTTGGCGTTGGCCAGCGCATAGACGAACCCGGCGCAGACGGCCTGCACGTCGAACGCGAAGCCACGGGTCATGCCAAGCGCGGATTGCACCATGGTCGCGGCGGACGGAAAGGTCAGGTCAGGCGTAGACGTGGCCAGAACGATGGCGTCGATGTCATCGGGCGCGCGCCCGGCATCCGCCAGCGCGGCGCGCGCGGCGTTGGTGGCGAGGTCCGACGTGGTTTCGTTCTCGGCGGCGAAATGGCGCCGTTCAATGCCCGACCGGGTGCGAATCCATTCGTCGGTGGTGTCGAGCTTGGCCTCGAATTCCGAGTTGGTCACCACCCGTTCGGGCAGGTAATGTCCCACCCCGGTGATCACTGCGCGGCATGTCATGTTTTGTCTTCTTCCAACGGTTTGCCCGAGCCTGCCTCGGGCCCGTTCGAGGCATCTTGGGTAAGCTCCGCAGTGGATGCAACCCGCGCGGCCAGTTTTTCGGTAAAGCCGGATTGCGCCAGCTGGAAGGCGAGTTTCACCGCCGCGGACACGCCGGTGGCATCGGCGCTGCCGTGGGATTTCACCACCGTTCCGTTGAGCCCCAGAAACACGCCGCCATTGACCCGGCGCGGGTCGATCCGCTTGCGCAGCCGCCCCAGCGAGGTCAGCGCCAATACAGAGGCGATGCGCGACAACAGCGAGTATTTGAAGGCTTCGCGCAGCAGGACGCCGATCAGGCTGGCGGTGCCTTCGCCGGTCTTGATGGCGACATTGCCGGTGAACCCGTCGGTGACGATGACATCTGCCGCGTCGCCGGGGATGTCGCTGCCCTCGACGAACCCGACATAGTCAAACTCGGCGCGCTCGGCGAAATCGCCGATCATCCCGTGCGCTTCTTTCAGTTCCGGGCGGCCCTTGTGTTCCTCGGTGCCGACATTCAGCAGTCCGACGCGCGGGTGGGGCAGGTCCAGCCCGTTGCGGGCATAGGACACGCCCATCAGCGCGAATTGCAGCAGGTCGCCCGCATCGGCGCGCACATCGGCGCCGGCGTCGAGCATGACGTTGAAGCCCTGCTTGTTGCGGGACGGGAACAGGATGGCGATTGCGGGCCGGTTGACGCCGGGCAGCTTGCGCAGCCGGATCATCGACAGCGCCATCAGTGCGCCGGTGTTTCCGCAGGAAACCGCGCAGGTGGCTTCGCCATTGCGCACCGAATCGAGCGCGGACCACATCGACGTGCCCTTGCCGTTGCGCATCACGAGGCTGGGCTTGTCCTCCATCCGCACCACGTCGTTGGCGTCGCGGATGACGACCAGCCCCGCCAGTTCACGGCGCTTGGCCAGATGTTTTTCCAGCTTGGCCCGGGGGCCATGCAGGATGAACCCAATTTCGGGGTTCTTGCGTGCGGACGCAGCAATACCGGCGACGACGGCCTTCGGGCCGTTGTCGCCTCCCATGGCGTCAACCGAAATGACAATACGACCGGCAAGGGCCTCGGGCAGATCGGGAGGCAGATCGGATGCCTGCGGCTGATCGGGCAGGGCCGTCATGCCTGTACCGTTCCGCCCCGGCCTCAGGCCGCGTCTTCGTCCAGATCGATGTCGTCGGTCAGCGCGACGACTTCGCGATCATCGTAGTGACCGCAGGATGCACAGACGTGATGCGGACGCTTGAGTTCGCCGCAGTTGGGGCATTCGTTCGGGTTCGCGGCGACCAGCGCATCATGAGCGCGGCGATTGTTGCGGCGCGAACGGGAAACCTTGTTCTGTTGGACAGCCATGTCTCAACCCTTGCTTTCGATAGAGGCCGCGGACGGGTCCGGCGGCCAGTGTTGCGATATTCGTCTCGTGTCGTATTCAGCGGCGCGTCAGGCGGCGTGACGTGCATTTAGGCCCGTGCCGCTGCGATGTCCAACCGAAAAAACCGATGAGCGCGCGAAAATACTGTGTTTCCCGCGTGGCGCAAGTGGTTTTTCGCCGCCCGAGCCCCGCGACCTCAGCCATCGCCCTTGAGACGGTCGCGCAGGTCCGAAAGCCCGGCAAAGGGGCGGGTGTCCTCATCGCGCAGCGGGGTCTTGCCGGCCTCGGTGAAGACCGCCTCGCCCAGTTCCGCGCCGGGGCTGCGGGGCCAGTCCGGCAGCGCCAGCGCAAGCTCTTCGAGCATCACCGCCGCTGGATCGATCACCTTACCCAGCGCCTCGCGATTCTCGTCCTCGGGCATCTCGGTTTCGGCGGCGTCCGGCTCTTCCATCCCCGCGACATAGAGGCGGCGCACATCGGTTTCGATTCGGGTGGTTACGGGCGCCAGCGTCACCACGCAGGGCTGCACCACTGTCGCGCCCAACTGCCCGGTCAGCAGCCAGTCCGATTTGCCGGACGATTCGATCTGCCCGGTGAAGGCCAGCTTGCGCAGCGCGGACAGGCCCAGCTCAGCCGCCAGAGCGCGGCACGCATCGGTATCCGGGCGCAGCGAAAACGCGGTCGGGCGGTTCTGGGGCAGGTCGGCAACCCTGAATGCGGCAGTCTCCGACATTGGCGGCCTTTCATTTCTTGAACCCGGAGTCGGGTTAGTGCTAACGGGATAGAAGCCGATTGAAGCCATGGCAAGAGGCCCCATGTCCGTGACCAGACCGATGTTCCGACGCGCGTTGCGCGCCGCCCTTGCCGGCGCGGCGCTGTTAGGGGCGGCCTCCTGTGCGTCGGTTTACCGTAATCACGGTCATGTCCCGTCCGAAGCAGAGCTGTCCGAAATCAAGGTCGGCGTCGATACGCGTGACACCGTGGCCGAGTCGATCGGGTCGCCGTCGGTGTCCGGAGTGCTGGATTCGGGTAACTACTACTATGTCGCGACGCGCATTCGTCATTTCGGCCCGCGCGAGCCCGAGATCGTCGACCGCCAGCTCGTCGCAATCAGCTTTGACAGCCGTGGGGTGGTGCGCAACATCGAACGCTACGGCCTGCGGGATGGCCAGTTTGTACCGCTGCAGCGCCGGGTGACCGATTCAGGCGTGCAGGACAAGACATTCCTGCGTCAGTTGCTGGGCAACCTCGGCCGGTTCAATCCCGCCACGGTTCTGGAAGAATAGCCCATGCCCGCCTGCCGGTCGCGTGACTGTTACCTGACCGTGTCAGGACGGGAACGGGACCGACCGCAAGCCGGAGGAAGGCGTCTTGGGAAGCCGGATAGTTCTTGAACGTGGAAAGCTGCGTGCCCGGATCGGGCAGGGGCCGCAGGACCTCGCCGCCGCCCGGGCGCTGCGGGGGCAGGCCTTTGGCACCGACGGGCCGGATTGCGATTCGCACGATGCGGACTGCATCCACCTGCTGGTCGAGGAGACCTCCGGCGGTGCGCTGATCGCCTGCTGCCGGCTGATGCTGTTCGAAAACGGTGCCGAGCTGCATCGCAGTTATTCGGCGCAGTTCTACGATCTGGGCGCGCTGTCGGATCATTCCGGCCCGCTGGCCGAAGTCGGCCGATTCTGCCTGTGTCCCGGTTGCACCGACCCCGACGTTCTGCGGATCGCCTGGGGGGCGCTTACGCTGCTGGTGGACGAAATCGGGGTCGAGATGCTGTTCGGATGTTCGTCCTTTGCCGGAACGGAAACCGAGCGATACCTCGACACGTTCGCGATGCTCAAGGAACGTCACTTGGCCCCGAAACGCTGGCTGCCACGGGTCAAGGCGCCCGATGTGTTCCGGTTCGCGGCGCGGTTGCGGCGCAAACCCGATGTGAAACGGGCGATGCTGCGGATGCCGCCGCTCTTGCGCAGTTATCTGGCGATGGGCGGCTGGGTGAGCGATCATGCGGTTGTGGATCGCCATTTGAACACGCTACATGTGTTCACCGGCGTCGAAATCTCTGCCATCCCGCCGGCCCGCAAGCGTTTGCTGCGGGCGGTGGCGGGTTAGACGGCACTGCGAGGCGTTGACGCCTGCCGCCGCTGCGGCTAGCGGTCTGGCATGGCGCGTGCTCCTCTTTTGCAACTCTCCGGTATTTCGCTGACCTTCGGGGGCGAGCCGGTTTTTGACGACCTCGACCTCGTGGTGCAGCCGCGCGACCGGGTGGCGCTGGTCGGGCGCAACGGGTCGGGAAAATCCACGCTTATGAAGGTGATGGCCGGGCTGGTCGAGCCGGACGCGGGGCAGGTGGCGCTGCCGCCGGGCCGGTCGGTGGGCTATATGGAGCAGGACCCGGACATGGCCGGTTTTGCCACGCTGGGCGATTTCGCGGCAGCCGGGCTGCCGCCGGGAGAGATGTACCGGGTCGAACGCGCGGGCGAAGGGCTGAATTTCGATCCGTCCCGCGCCGTGGCTACCGCCTCGGGCGGCGAACGGCGCCGTGCGGCGCTGGCGGCGCTGATGGCGCGCGCGCCCGATCTGATGTTGCTGGACGAACCGACCAACCACCTCGATATCGCCGCGATCACCTGGCTGGAACGCGAACTGGCGGCGACGCGGGCGGCCTTTGTGCTGATCAGCCACGACCGGGCCTTTTTGCGGGCGTTGACCACGGCGACGCTGTGGATCGACCGGGGCGTCGTGCGTCGTCAGGACAAGGGTTTCGAAGGGTTCGAGGCCTGGCGTGACAAGGTGTGGGAGGACGAGGACGTCGCGCGTCACAAGCTCGACCGCAAGATCCGTTCGGAGGCGCGGTGGGCGGTGGAGGGGATCAGCGCGCGGCGCAAGCGCAACCAGGGGCGGGTCCGCGCGCTGCAGGCGCTGCGCGCCGAACGCGCGGCGCAAATCCGCCGTCAGGGTGCGGCGGCGCTGGCGCTGGACACGGGCCAGAAATCCGGGCGCAAGGTTATCGAAGCGATAGGTATTACAAAGGCGTATGGAGAAAACCTTATCTGCCGGGATTTCTCGATCACGGTACAGCGTGGCGACCGCGTGGCGCTGGTCGGGCCGAACGGCGTGGGCAAGACCACGCTGTTGAACCTGCTGCTGGGGCGCGAGACACCGGATGCGGGAACCGTGAAGCTGGGCACCAATCTCGAGATCGCGTATTTCGATCAGGCCCGCGCGCAGCTCGACCCCGATGCCAGCCTTTGGGAAAACCTGACCCACGACCCGGCCATGCGTGTTTCGGGGCAATCGGATCAGGTCATGGTCCGCGGTCAGCCCCGGCATGTGGTCGGCTATCTCAAGGATTTCCTGTTCGATGAACGTCAGGCGCGCGCGCCGGTGCGGTCGTTGTCGGGCGGCGAAAAGGCGCGGCTGCTGCTGGCGCGGCTGATGGCGCAGCCGTCGAACCTGCTGGTGCTGGACGAACCGACCAACGATCTGGACGTGGAAACGCTGGATCTGTTGCAGGAACTGCTTGACGGGTTTGACGGGACCGTGCTGCTGGTCAGCCACGATCGCGATTTTCTGGACCGTGTCGCGACGCTGACGGTGGCGATGGAGGGCGGCGGGCAGGCAACCGTCTATGCGGGCGGCTGGAGCGATTACCGGGCGCAGCGCGGCGAGGATGCCGAAGAGAAGGTGGATAAGGTCCAGCCGGCCGTACGGTCGAAACCGAAATCGGCCACAGCGACCCGGCCGGGTCTGAGCTTTACCGAGAAACACCGGCTTGAGGCTCTGCCCGATGAAATCGAGCGGCTGGAGGCGGAGATCGCCAAGTTGGAAACCCTGCTGGCGGACCCCGAGTTGTATACGCGCGAACCGGCCAAATTCACCAAGGCGACCGAGGCGCTGGTGGAACGGCAGGGCCGGCTCTCG
>CAYGNB010000179.1:0-2279 GCA_964351135.1 uncultured Rhodobacterales bacterium
AGGCGATGGACAAGAACCTCTACGACCTGCCGGCCGAAGAACTGGAAGGCATCCCGACCGTGTGCGGTTCGCTGCGCGAAGCTCTGGATGCGCTGGCTGCCGATCACGATTTCCTGCTGCAGGGCGACGTGTTCACCAAGGACCAGATCGACGGCTATATCGCGCTGAAGATGGAAGAGGTGGAAACCTACGAGCACACGCCGCACCCGGTCGAATTCGGCATGTATTACAGCTGCTGACCCTCGGCGCGACCGGGGTCACCCGGTCCGGCGGAATGCGGGCGCTCTTCGGAGCGCCCGTTTTTTCGTGACAGGATGGGTGTCGTGCCCGCCGGCGGTTTGTTCGATCCCCGTGCAAAACAGTTGATCGGCCACGCAAAGGATGTAACGCTAGAGTTGTTTTTCGAACCGAGATTTATACTGTGACATAGACCACGGGGACATCGGACGATGGCCAAGAAAACCAAGGCGGAGCTTGTCCAGGAAGGCAAGGAGCTCAATTCGGTGCTCACCGCGATCCGCAAGAAGCCGCACAACTTCGCGCTGCTGGTCGGCAAGGACGGCCTGATCCTGGAAACCGATCTCAAGAAAAGCCCCGAGGGGCTGCGCACCAAGGCCAAGAAGGCCGGTGGCGGCGCCAAGGGTGCGGTGGGCGAAATCACCGCCACCGGCAAGGATATCACGCTGAAACTGGCCGAAGGCGAGAACCCGCCCGGTACGCTGGCGCGAATGTTCAAGACCCATCTGCGCGAACGCGGCATCGCGGCCAATGTTACCCTGCTGGACAGCGCCGGTACGGCAGTGGGCGAAGAGGCCCCCGCCGAAGGCGCCCCGGCCGATACTCCGCCCGCCGCCAGCGATGTCGCACCCGCCGACGGTATCGACGCCAAGCTGGACAAGGCGTTCAAGAAGATCCAGCCATCGCTGGTCTCGGCGCTGAAGACCGGCCCCAAGGATCACGCCGCTGTCCTGGCCCAGCTCACCAAATCCTATGAGACGGCGAAGGGGGCCGGGAACTATGAACAGGCGCTGAAGGACCTGACGCAGCTGCGCACCGAGATTGCGCGCACCCCCAGCACCGATACGCTGGATGCCGCGCTGACGGGCAAGGGCGATCCGGCCAAGCTGGTGGGCATGGCGGGACTGTTGCTCAAGTCGCTGGAACGCGGCGGCAAGGAAGCGGATTTCAAGAAAGAGGCAAAGCCGAAGCTGCGCGACATGCGCACCGCGCTGAAGGATGCGCTGGCGGGATCGCCGGACGCCGAGCAGCTCAAGGTGCTGACGGCGATGAAGAAGCGGCTGGACCGCGCCTTTCTGGACGACCTGAAGGATGAAGGTCACGGACCGCAGCGCCACGAGGGCGACGTGACACCCGAGCAACTGGTCGACCGCTGCGTGAGCGGCCACGACCCGATGACCGGCGACACGACCGACGGCGTGCATGGCGGTGTCCACCGCTACAGCCGCCACGCCACCCGGTTCAAGGATCCCGGCGATTACGTGGACGCCGAGGAAACGATCCGCGGCAAGCAGGCCTATACCGACGAAATGGCCGAGGCCAAACGCACCAACGACACCCGTTTCAGCGTCGAACTGCCGCTGAAGGATGTGCTGGGCGACGATTACAAGACCAAGCTGGAGGGCAAGTCGCGGATCGGGTCGGCGAAGAACCCGCAGGGCTCGCAGGACACCGATTTCACCGATGGTACCATCACCGCCGTCTACGATATCGACGCGAACGGCGACACGGTGCTGGTCACGATGTATCCCAACCCGAAATGACGGACAGGCTGAACCATGGCGTTTGAAAAGCTGGAAATCCTCAAGCGCAGGCTGCGCAACTACTGTAATGTCAACGCCTTCGACCTGATCGCGCTCAAGGCAAATCTGGAGGCGCCGGGAAACGAAGAGATCCGCGACATTTTCCGCAGTGAACTGGAAGAAGCGATTGCTTCGGACGTGTTGCCGCAGGCCGAGTATGAAAAACTCACCGCCGAAGAATTCGAGGACGACGCCGAATACCGCGACAACCTGCGTGGCATCCATGCCTATCTGTTCGAGGGCGCGCCGCATCCCTGATAGCGCCGGCAAAGCTGTTGTGGACATGACCCGGCGCCGCTTCTAGGACGGGTTCATGTCGTTGCAATCCGATCTTCAGGCCGCACTGATCCCCGCCCGGCAGGGGCGCTACAAGGCGGCGATCAAGGCGGCCAGGGCCGGGATGCGCCGCCACAAGACGCATCCCGCCTTTCCCAACATCGCCGCCACCGCGCTGTGCGC
>CAYGNB010000179.1:2379-6753 GCA_964351135.1 uncultured Rhodobacterales bacterium
TGGCGGCGGCGGATCTCGATCCGGCCGATCCGGGCGTCGCGCTCGAACTGGCCGCGCTGCTGATGTACCTGACCCGCGACGACGACGCCATCGCAGTGCTGAACCGTGCCATCGCGCTATCGCCCCACCATGCCGGGCTGCGGGCCGAGCTCGCCAATCGCCTGCTGTCGGCGGGCGAGCGGGACAAGGCCATTGCGACCTTTCGCGAGGCGCTCGATCTGGCGCCCGACGATGCGGAGACGCTGGACCAACTCGCACTTGCCCTGCCGGTCGGGGATCTGACCGAACTGTGCTCGCGGATCGCGGATACCCTGTCGCGCGCCGTCCCCGGCAGTGCGGATCACGCGACCCTGATGTTTGCGCTGGCCCATGTCAAAGACCGCACCGGTGATGCCGCCGCTGCGGATCATCTGGCACAGGCCAATGACGAAACCGCCGCGCTCACACCCTATGATGCTGTGGGCGAAGAGGCATTCACCAATAGGATCAAGGCGCGGTTTCCCGCCCCGGTGAGGGGCGAACCGGCGGCGGACGGCACCGATGGGCCGGTTCCCATCTTCATTCTCGGAATGCCCCGGTCCGGCACCACGCTGGCCGAGGCGGTGCTGGGCGCCCATGACGCGGTGGCGCCGCTGGGCGAACGCCGGGTGGGCGATCTGCTCTTTCCCCACCTGCAATCGGGATGCTCACTCGAAGCCGGGGATATTGCGAGCATCCGCAGCCTGGATCGCGCCAACCTGCCGGACCTGCCCGACGGCACCCGTGCCTTCGTCGACAAGATGCCCGAAAACCACAGGCTGGCCGGGTTTCTGAAAACGATCTGGCCCGAGTCACGCATTATCCACTTGCGCCGCGATCCGCGTGACACCGCGCTGTCGCTCTGGCGGGCGCGGTTTCCGGCGGGGCGGCTGGCCTATGCCTACGATTGGGCGGCAATGGCGCACCGGTTCAACCTCTATGCCGGGATCATGGCGCATTGGCGACAGGTGATGCCGGGCGATATCCTTGAAATCACGTATGAATCGCTCGTTTCCGATACCGAGGCGACCGGCCGCGAAATGGCTCGGTTCTGCGGGCTCGACTGGCAGCCCGGCATGGCGCGGCCCGACCGACATGCCGATCAGGTGCGTACGCTCAGTGTCTATCAGCTGCGCCAGCCGGTGCATACGCGGTCGGTCGGGCAATGGCGCGATCACAGGGATATGCTGGCGCCGTTCATCGCCGCGCTCGATCCGGCGCTCTGGCCTGAACTGGCAGAGCCTGGCCCACGGCAGGACGCCGCCGCCGATTGACCCTTGTTTTCGCATCAAGGCACGATAGCCTGAAAACAGGATTGCCCGGAGGACCGGGGGCGAAGGACGGAGATGATGACATGAAACGATGGGCAGCGCTTGGCGTCTTTCTCTGGCTGGCGGGGGCGGGCATGGCAGGAGCCGCCAGCTGTGGTAACAACGGGTCGGGTTTCGAAACCTGGAAGGCGAGCTTCGCGGCGCAGGCGAAAAAGGCCGGCGTCGGGAATCGCGGGCTGCAGGCGCTGGCCCAATCGCAATATGCGAGCCGCACCATTGCCGCCGACCGTAACCAGAAGAGCTTTCGCTATTCGCTGTCGAAATTCATGCAGGTGCGCGGCGCGGACACGATCGTCGCGCAGGGACGCCGGCGCAAGGCGAGCAACCCCAATTTCTACGCCGCGCTGGAACGGCAATATGGCGTACCGGCGGGTGTTCTGATCGCCATTCACGGTATGGAAACCGGGTTCGGGAATTTCATGGGCGACAGCCGCGTGGTCTCGGCGATCACGACGCTGGCCTATGATTGCCGCCGGTCGAGCTTCTTTATCCCGCACGCGATCGGGGCGCTGAAACTGGTCGATAACGGGTCGATCAGCGCATCGACGCTGGGTGCCAAGCATGGCGAACTGGGCCATACCCAGTTTCTGCCCGGCAACGCGCTGACTTACGGCGTGGACGCCACCGGGGATGGCAGGGTCGATTTCTACAACGTTACCGACGCGCTGGCGTCGACCGCCAATTATCTGCGCAGGAAAGGCTGGAAACCGGGCAAGGGCTATCAAGAAGGCCAGCCAAATTTCCGCGTCATCAAGGAATGGAACGCGGCAACCGTCTATCAGAAGGCCATTGCCATCATGGGCGCTCGGATCGACGGCTAGGCCCTTGCCCGGCCCGCATCCGCCGTACTGACCATATCGTCACGCGCCACCACGTAGGTGTGGATCGAAAACACCACCGCCCGCGTGCGCGGCAGGCGCAGGATGCACTGCCGCTCGCTGCGCAGATAGGGCAGCGGTTCGTCCGCATGCTCCGGGCGCGGGTCGGTCTCGCGGCGAGGATAATGCAGGTCGGGATCGGCGTACCACAGCGCGTTGCTGCGCCAGAGCGGTCGGCCCGGCTGCACCCCGTCGAACAACCGCTGCACCCGCGCGGCTATGTTCGCATCGTAACTGTCGACCGGATTGTGAATCGCGATCAGCGGGCGCAGGAATTTTTCTGACAGTGTCCAACTGGCGGGAAAACACAGCACCGCGCCGGTCAGCACGTGTTCCGCACCGCGTTTTTCCAGAATGCAGAAATCCTCCTGCACCAGCCGCCCGAGTGTGCCCAGCGGGTCGCCCCGATCCAGCGTGACCGGAACACCATCCGGCCGCCGCACCGCGCCCGTCATGTTGGGATAGGTCAGCCCCAGCACCGTTTCCAGCAGTTCCACGGCTGCCGGGTGCGCGGTATCGTCCAGCGCCAGCACGTCGGCGCGGCGGGTCGCGATCAGCTGGTCCCGCTCGGCCATCTGGCCGGCAAAGGCGTCGTCGCGCTGGAGCCAGTCGGCCATGTCCAGCGGCGCGATCCCCGGCAACCGGCGTGGCGCAAGGGGGTCATACGGGATCGAGGTTTGCAATATCGCGGCCATGCGCCCGGCCTAGCATCGGACAACGGCAATGTCGGCAGGAAAACGCCACCCCGCGTCGGATTCGGGACGGAACCGGACCTATCCTCCCCGCAGGATCAAAGCGGAGAGGAGACCGATATGGACCGTCCCTATCGCGAGATTCGCAAGATCGATCCCAGCCGCGGCGCACTGACCGGGGACGGTACGCCCAACGACCAGGACCGTATCGAAATCGGCCCGACCCGGCTGGCCCTGCAGGAATGGAACGCGGCGGGGCTGGCCCTGCCGAACCTGCCGCGCATGCGCGAATACCGCTGGAACCGGCTGACGCGGGCGGTGGTGGATCGCGGCTATGCCGGGCTGCTGATGTTCGACCCGCTCAATATCCGATACGCCACTGACAGCACCAACATGCAGCTCTGGAACGCGCATAACCCGTTCCGGGCGCTGCTGTTGTGCGCCGATGGTTACATGGTGATCTGGGACTACAAGAACTCGCCCTTTCTTTCGACCTTCAACCCGCTGGTGCGTGAACAGCGCAGCGGCGCGGACCTGTTCTATTTCGACCGGGGCGACAAGGTGGACGTGGCCGCCGACGTCTTTGCCAACGAAGTGCGTATCCTGCTGGGCGAACACGCCCCCGGCAACCGCCGGCTGGCGGTGGACAAGGTTATGTTGCACGGCCTGCGTGCACTCGAAGCGCAGGGGTTCGAGATCATGGAGGGCGAAGAGGTCACCGAAAAGACCCGCGCGGTAAAGGGCCCGGACGAAATCGCGGCGATGCGCTGCGCCCATCACGCCTGCGACATGGCTGTGCGCGCGATGGAGGATTTTGCCCGCATATATGTGGGTGACGGCAAGACCTGCGAGGATGACATCTGGGCGGTGTTGCACGCTGAGAACATCCGTCGTGGCGGCGAATGGATCGAAACCCGCCTGCTGGCGTCGGGGCCGCGCAGCAACCCATGGTTTCAGGAATGCGGGCCGCGCATCTGCCAGCGCAATGAAATCATCAGCTTTGACACTGACCTGATCGGATCCTACGGGATCTGTATCGACATCTCGCGCAGCTGGTGGATCGGCGACCGCGCGCCGCGTCCAGACATGATCCATGCCATGCGCCATGCTCATGAACACATCATGACCAACATGGAGATGCTGCGCCCGGGCGTCACCATCCCGGAACTGACCGCCAACGGTCACCGGCTCGAAGACCGATATCAGGCGCAGAAATACGGCTGCATGATGCACGGGGTCGGTTTGTGCGATGAATGGCCGCTGGTGGCCTATCCCGACAAGGCCGTGGCCGGTGCCTATGACTATGCGCTGGAACCCGGCATGGTGCTGTGCGTCGAGGCCTGCGTGGGTGAGGTGGGCGGCGATTTCTCGATCAAGCTGGAAGATCAGGTGCTGATCACCGAAGACGGGTACGAGAACCTGACCACCTATCCCTTCGATACCGCGCTGATGGGA
>CAYGNB010000180.1:0-5304 GCA_964351135.1 uncultured Rhodobacterales bacterium
GGATGACGATGTCGGGGACGATACCGGCGGGGTTGACGATGAACTTGACGCATTGCTGGCCGGGTTCGATGATGGGGGGGATACCGGCGGCGACGACGGCGATATTGACGCCGAATTGGCGGCGCTGCTGGACGATTTGTGAAGATGCGAATTTTATGAAGGTATTTCAGTCAAGTAACGGATTTCCGAATGCGGTGATTCGCGAAAGGATAAGAGTATGCCTGTAAGCAAAGCGACCGACTATTCCGTGGTCTGGATGTCGGGCGACTATGTGTCTGAAGACCTGATGCTGCACAGCGCCATCGTTGACGAGGGGATCAGCAAGCTGACCCGCGCGCGCGTGCTGTTCATGAGCAAGAGCCCCGATATCGACCTGGACGAATTCCTGGGCCGCACCATGCGGCTGCATGTGCAGACCGAGGGAGAAGCCGAACGCGTCATAACCGGCATCTGTACCTCGGTCGAACATCTGGGATTTCAGGGCACCTACGATTTCTACACCGCCGAATTCCGCCCCAAGCTGTGGTTGCTGACGCGCACCAGCGATTGCCGGGTATTCCAGAACAAGACAGCGGCCGAGATCATCAAGCAGGTCATGGATGAGGCGGGTCTGACCGACTATACCGACAGCCTGACCGGAACCTACGAGACGCGGACCTATTGCCTGCAATACCGGGAAAGCGACTTCAATTTCATCTCGCGGCTGATGGAAGAGGAAGGGATCTACTACATTTTCCGCAACGCGCTGGATTCGACATCGCCCGAGAACATGATCCTGTGCGACGCGCTGAGCGCGCATCAGGACTGCCCCGAACGGTCCGAATACAAGTATCTGCCGCTGAAGAACAAGGAACGCGTCTACGAGGACGCGATTGCCGAATGGGCGGTGTCGGGCGAAATGCGGCGGGGCAAGGTGACGCTGACCGATTTCGATTTCGAGGCGCCGTCGGCCGATACCACGGTGGTTCAGCAGATCCAGTCCGGGGGAAACCCCCACAACAGCAGCGAGGTCTACGACTATCCCGGCCGCTACCGCAACGAGTCGGCCTTGGGCAATGCGCGTGCCCAGGTGCGGATGGAGGCGGATGCGGCACGCTATGCGCAGATGCGCGGCACGGGGATGATCCGAACCCTGTGTGCCGGTGGTAAGATGTCCTTCGCCCTGCGCGACGGGACCGAATATTCGCCCAAGGTCGAAAGCTATGTCGGCGACTATATCGTCACCGAGGCGACGCATTATTTCATGGAGGAGTTCAGTTTTCAGGGCGGCGGCAAGGGCGGTGGCGGCAACGCCCAGACCGCCAGCCGGTCGGGCCGCGATTCCAAGGAAGGCGACGAGCCCAAGGTTCTGATGCCGCAGAACTGGGATTTCCCGGACGAGATCAAGGAAATGCCGTTTCCGGTCTTTACCAGGTTCGGCGCGATCCCCGAGGCGATGCAGTACCGGGCGCCGCTGACGACCCCGTGGCCCAAGATCACCGGGCTGCAGACTGCCACCGTTGTCGGACAGGACGGCGAAGAGATCTGGACCGACGAACATGGCCGGATCAAGATCCAGTTCCACTGGGATCGCGAAGGCGAGGACAACGAAAATTCGTCCTGCTGGGTACGCGTGGTCACGCCCTGGTCGGGCAAGGAATGGGGCTTTGTCGCGGTGCCGCGCATGGGGCAGGAGGTCGTGATCCAGTTCGAGGAGGGCGACCCCGACAGACCGATCTGTACCGGCATGCTCTACAATGCCGACACCATGCCCCCCTATACCTATCCGCAGGATGCCACCCAGCTGGGGATCAAGACCCAGAGCAGCAAGGATGCCGAGGGCTATCACGAGCTGATGTTCGACGATAAGGCCGGGGAGGAACTGATGCGCGTGCAGGCGCAGAAGGACCACCAGGTGCTGGTCAAGAACAAGTCGGTGGTCACGGTCGGGCTCGATGAGGTCGATGCCGGCGAACACGATGAGGACGGCAGCGTGTCGCGGGTGGTCCGCAACCACGTCACCGAAACCATCCAGGAGGGTGATCACTATTTCACCATCTCCGCGGGCAATCAGGAAATCGACATTGCAACCGACCGGACCCAGACCATCGGTGGCAAACACACCAAGACGGTGACCGGCAATGACGAAACGACGGTGGAACAGGGCGATCTGACCATTGACGTGTCTGCCGGGTCGATTGCCATCGAGGCCGCGCGAGAGATCAAGTTGACGGTGGGCGGAAGTTCCATCACCATCGACCAGTCCGGGGTCACGATCGAAGCTCCGATGGTCACGATAGGCGCCGACGGCATGGCCGAGATGTCGGGTACGACGACCACCGTCAAGGGCGACACGATGCTGACGCTCAAGGGCGGCGTCACCAAGATCAACTAGGTGCCGGTATGAGCGAGCGTTTCAAGAATATGGTGAAAGTGCCCGACCAGCCGGCGGCAAAGCTGTTGGCGCGGGCGAATATCCGGCTGAAGACCCGTCTGGATGCGCCGGCCAGCGCATCGGCCGAGGCGGTGCTGGAGGAACTCGACAGCAAGAAGGCAATGATCGACATGCTGTTGCTGATGTCGGTACTGCTGCCCCCGCGCGAACGGGTCTGGTGGGCCTGTCTCGCCGCGCGGGATTATATCGGCCCGAAATCGGACAAGGATCCGCCGTCGTTGGCGACGTCCGAGGTCTGGGTTTTCAAACCGACCGAGGAAAACCGCAACGCCGCGCGCAACACGCTGGACCACGCCTATGTGGACGACGACACGGTGAATTGTGCCACGGCGGTTCTTTATGCCGATGGCACGCTCGGGCCGGGCGATCTCAAGGAGTTTCCGGCCCCTGCCGGCGCGGCCGAGGCGGCGGTTTTCACCATGAACATGGTGGCCTTGAAGCACCTTTCTGCTAGGTTCGAGGCGCACGGGCAGCTGCTGATCGACCGGGCCGTGGACATTGCCCGCGGCGGCAGCGGGCGGATCGAGGTAAAAGCATCCGAAGAGGAGGCCGGAACATGACCAAACCCCAGGCACGCGTCTCCGACCAGGTTATGTGTCCGCTGTTCTCGGTTACGCCGGCGGGGGTGACGGTTCCGGGAACGTCGGCGATCATTCCGCCCTGTGCGCCCACGGTTCTGGTGGGCAACCTGCCGGCGGCGCGGATCGGCGACATGCACCCGTCGGGGACGGGGCCGCATCCGAATGTCAGTTCCTCGACCACTGTCATCATCCAGAACATGCCGGCCTGCCGGGTCGGCGACTCTACGGCGTGCGGCGGAGCGATCACCAAGGGTGATTTCACCGTGCTGACGGGAGGATAGTCGCCGGAATGCCGGTCACGCTGAAATTCCAGTCCTCGGGCACCATGCCCGGCAACGCGCGCCCGATCCAGATGCAGGGCGGCAGCCTGACCGTGGGCCGCGGACCGGCCAACGATCTGGTGTTGCCCGATCCCGACCGCACCCTGTCCAAGAGCCACTGCGTGATCGAGGATCACAACGGCAATATCGTGATCGTGGATCTGTCGTCGAACGGCACGTTCCTGAACTATTCCAAGATCCCGCTGGGCCGCACGCCGACGCCGCTGAACAATGGCGATGTGCTGGCGCTCGGGAGTTATGAGCTGCTGGTCGAGATCAGCGACGACCTGCCCGATATCGACGACCTGATCGCCGCGCCGGCGGCGCAGGGGTCGGTGTCGCCCGGACGGGCCGAAAACGCGCCCGATCCGATGGCGCTGCTGGACGATGCGGGGCCCGAAGGCGATTTTCTCGACGACCTGCTGGGCAATAGCGATAAACCCACCGGTCCGTCGCAGCTCAACCCGGTGGACCCGATCGACGAATTGCTGCCGCCCATCGGCGAAGAGGAAGACCCGTTTTTCAGTAAACCCGATGACGGGCGCGGCGACGGTCCCGCCCAGCCGATGCATAATCCGTCGGGGCAGGATGCCTTTTCGGCACAGGGTACCGGGCGCGGCGCGGGCGAGAGCCTGATCCCCGAGGATTGGGACGACGATTTTCTCAACCCCGAGCCTCCTGCTGCTGCGCCGCCGCCGCCATCGGCCGCCCCACCCGAGAGCCCGCCGGAACCGTCACCCGCTTTGGATGCCGAACCCACGACCGTGCCCGCTGCGCCGGAGCAGCCCGAACCGCCGTCGCGCGGCGCGACCCCGCCATCTGCGGCCGAGCGCGAGGCGGCACAGCCGCCCACGTCGCAACCTGCCGCGACCGGCGACGACGCGCTGCTGAGGGTATTCCTCGAGGCGCTGGGCGCTGAGGATGTGAAGCTGGCGGACGAGGATCCGGCCCGGACCATGGCGCGCATGGGCCGGGTGATGAAAACGCTGGTCACGGGAATGCGGGAGATCCTGATGACCCGCACTTCGATCAAGAGCGAGTTCCGCATCGAACAGACGATGATTTCCGCCGGGGGCAACAACCCGCTGAAATTCTCGGTCAGCCCGGAACAGGCGATCGAGGCGATGGTGAAGCCCGCCGCGCGTGGCTATCTCGGCCCGGAATCGGCTGCCGAACAGGCGCTCGACGACATCAAGGCGCATGAGGTCGCCATGCTGACCGGCATGGAGGCGGCATTGCGCGGCGTGCTGGCCAAGCTCGATCCCGAGGTGCTGGCGGGCCGGATCGAAACCAGTGGTGCGCTGGGCAGCCTGCTGAAAGGCAGGAAGGCGCGGTACTGGGAGGTGTATGAAAAGATGTATGCGGATATTTCCGATCAGGCCGAGAACGATTTTCACGACCTGTTCAGCCGCGAATTTGCACGCGCGTATTCCGAACAGCTCCAGAAGCTGAAATAGCGCGAGAAGAGGGGGAAACAGGTGTCCTGGGACAGCAAGGTGCTTTGGACAGAAGGGTTGTTCCTGCAGCCCCATCATTTCCAGCAATCGGAGCGTTATACCG
The DNA here is from genome assembly GCA_964351135.1 of uncultured Rhodobacterales bacterium. Taxonomy (GTDB): domain Bacteria; phylum Pseudomonadota; class Alphaproteobacteria; order Rhodobacterales; family Rhodobacteraceae; genus Pukyongiella. Next base: position 4,896 of record CAYGNB010000180.1, read on the forward strand.
AGGCGCTGGTGACCGGGCTGGCCCGGCGTATCCGTCCCTATGCCTGGGGGCTGAGCGCGCTGGAACTGGATGACGAGGTGCTCAAGGTCGGGCAGATCGCGCTGAAATCCTGCGCCGGTCTGACCCAGGACGGCACCGTGTTCCGGGTGCCATCGTCGGACGACCATCCCCCGGCGCTCGAGGTGCCGGAAACGATCAAGGACTGCGTGGTCTATCTGACCGTGCCGCAGCGGCGGCAGGGCGCGGTCGAGGTGGACCTGAGCGGCGCCGAGATGTCGGCCAGCCGGCTGCGCCCCTCGGAGCTCGAAGTGACCGACACGATGGGCCGGGATCGCAAACCCACGACGTTGGCGGTGGGCAAGACCCGGCTGCAATTCGCGCTGGCGGTCGACGATCTGGCCGACCGGCT
>CAYGNB010000180.1:5404-6751 GCA_964351135.1 uncultured Rhodobacterales bacterium
CACCTGACCACGATCGAGAACCTGCACCCCGAAGAATTGTTCCGCACCTGCGCGGCGCTTGCGGGAGAATTGTCGGTTTTCATGACCGCGGACAAATACCCGCCGGAACTGCCCGCCTATCGCCATGACGACCTGACCGGCAGCTTCACGCCGCTGATCCGGGTGCTGCGGCAATATCTCAGCTCGGTGCTGGAACAGACCGCGATCCCGATCGCGCTGGAGGCGCGCAAATACGGTATCAGCGTGGGCGTGATCGCCGACCGCAAGCTGTTGGGCAATGCCGGGTTCGTGTTGGCCGTGGATGCGGACATGCCCTCCGAGGACGTGCGGCGCCATTTTGCCGGGCAGGCCAAGATCGGTCCGGTCGAGGAAATCCGGCAACTGGTCAACTCCGCACTACCGGGGATCACCCTGCGCCCGCTGCCGGTCGCACCGCGGCAGATCCCTTATCATGCGGGCGTGGTATACTTCGAAATGGACGCCGACAGCCCGTATTGGGGCAAGATGACGACCTCGGGCGGCATCGCGGTGCATGTGTCGGGGCAGTATCCGGGGCTCAAGATGGAGCTTTGGGCGATCCGGAACAGCTGAGGAGCCGATTGGGACGATGATCGACGACGACCCGTTCGCGGAACCGGACGACACCGACAAGACGGTGATCAAGCCCAACCCCGGTGGGCGGCTGTCGGCTACGCCTGCGCAACCCGCCGCCGCAGCGCCCCAGCCGGCCGCGCCAGCCGATCCGGGTGCCCCGGCCGAAGACGCCTTCGGGGTGCCGCAGTCGGCCGCCACCACGCAGGAACGGCGGCCCAAGTCCAAGGCGCCCGCCATCGCGATGACCGGGATGAACCGGCTGATTGCCTGTGCCAGCCCGCTGTTTTCGCTGATCAGCCGCATCCGCAACCGCGCCCAGCACATGGACCCGGAAAAGCTGCGCCAATCGGTCGTGGCCGAGGTTCGCGCCTTTGAAAACCGCGCCCTGCAGGCGGGTATCCCGGCGCAGACGGTAAAGGTGGCGCGCTATGCGCTCTGCGCGACGCTGGACGACGTGGTGCTGAACACGCCCTGGGGCGGGCAGTCGTCCTGGGGTCTGCAATCCATGGTCGGCACCTTCCACCGTGAAACCGTGGGCGGCGACCGGTTCTATGATCTGCTGGCACGGCTGGAAAAAGAGCCGGGCAACAATATCGACCTGCTCGAATTCCTCTACATGTGCATGTCGCTGGGGTTCGAGGGCCGTTTGCGCATCGAACAAGGTGGCAGCGAGAAACACCAGCAGATCCGGGCCGCGCTGGCACGGATCATCCGGGCGCAGCGCGGGCCGCTGGAACACGACCTGTCGCCGCA
>CAYGNB010000181.1:0-6751 GCA_964351135.1 uncultured Rhodobacterales bacterium
TCACCCTGTCCGGCTATGCCCCGTCAGAGGATGCGCTGACCGCGCTGGCAGGGTTCGCCGAAACCAACTTGGGCACGTCGGAGCTGCAACTGGCCAGCGGCGATATTCCCGACAGCTGGGGAACAGACGTTCTGGCACTGCTGCGCGACATGGCTGGCCTGAATGCCTGGCGCGTGGTGGTCGATGGCAGCACGGTCGATATCACAGGGTCAACCGCCGACAAGGCACTGCAAGAACGATTGTCGGAAACGCTCGCCGCCGGGCTGCCGGGAGAACTCGCAGGACGGGTCGAAATCACGCTGGTGCCACAATTTCTGGCAACGGACGAGGTGCAGACGGTGCTGGACGGCCTGGCCGATTGTGGCCCGCTGACGCAACCCGACGTGCCCCAGCTGGGCTATGGTCCTCAATCGGCGATAACCGTGACCGGAAAGGTGGCGGGCACGGCGACGCGCGTGCAACTGTTCGACGGGCTTCGGGAACTGGCGGGCGAGCGTAACGTGGTTGTCGATGTCGAGGTTCTGAACCCCACGCTCTGCCTGATCGAAAGCCATCTGCCCACCGCCCCCGCAGGCGGGATCGGCATCGGGTTCACGGTCGGCGACCGGGACGAACCGAACCCCTCGGGCCGTTTTTTCGTGGGCGAAAACCCGGTGATCGACCTGACCCTGCCCGCGGATGTGACCGATGGGTACCTGTCGGTGTCGATCCTCGACGTCTCAGGCAACGTGTTCCACCTGCTGCCGAACATCAACCGGCAGGATAACGCGGTTGCCAGCCTGCGCGGCGGCAGCGATGGCGACGTCACGGTGCGGGTGGCCTATCCGGTGGCCGATGCCGGGCCGGGGCAGATCGCCTTTACCGTCGACGACAGCACGTTGGGCAAAAGCAAGATCCTGGTCCTGCATTCGACCGAACCGCTGTTTGACGGCATGCGGCCCACGTCGGAATCCGCCAAGGGATACGCCGAGGCGTTGCAGGCCCATGCAGGCGCCAACGGCACGCGCATCCTGTCGCTCGACAGCCGGATCCTGGAAACCGCGAAACCCTAGGTTTCACATCACGTCCACGACGATCACGCTGATATTGTCGGCCCCTCCGCCGGCCAAGGCCAGCTGCACCAGCTCGTCGGTCACGGTTTCCAGCGGCAGCGACCCCAGCATCCGCGCCAGCGTCGCGAAATCCGCATATTTTGTCAGCCCGTCGGAGCACAACAGAAAGCGGTCGCCCGACCGGATCTGTCCCCGGATCTTGTCCAGTTCGATGTCGTCGCCGATGCCCACAGCGCGTGTGATCGCGTTGGATTGCGGGTGGTTCTCGGCCTCGTCCCAGCTCATCTGGCCCGCCAGTACCAGCCCGGCCACCACCGAATGATCGGTGGTCAGCATCTCGATCTCGCCTTCCCTCAACCGGTAGAGTCGGCTGTCGCCGGCCCAAAGACCCACGAAATGTCCGTTGGCCATCATCAGCGCCACCACGGTAGCCCCGATCGTGTTGCCGCCGCGGGCTTCGGCTTCGGCCTGTATCGCTGTGTGGGCAGTGTGGATCGCATCGCGCAGCGCGTACATCCGGGCGGTCGGGTCCAGCCCCTCGGGGATCATTGCCACCGAATCCGCCACCAGCCGGCTGGCGAAATCGCCGGCATCGTGGCCGCCCATGCCGTCGGAGACCAGCCAGATGTCGTGCCCCGGCAGCGCCAGAACCGAGTCCTCGTTCACCTTGCGCCGCAGACCCACATGGGTCTTGGCATTGTAACGAAACTTCGCCGATCCGGTCATATCGGCCGCGCCTCCGACCAGATCGGGGCGGTGAGGCTGAACAGCCCCAACGCCTCGTCGCCCTGCGGCAGGCCTTCGCAGATCATCAATCGCGGCACGCCTTGTATCACCGCGCTCCAGATGCTGGGCCTGTCGGTTCGCGTGGCCAGCAGATCGGCGGCCAGATCGGGCAACAGCCCTTCCGGTCCCGGCTGGGTCATCACCAGTCCGCGCGAGGCCGCGCGCAGCGGCGCGCAATCGCGCGGAGCGGGCACCGCCACCTGCGCCAGATCCTCTGCCAGCCGGTCGCGGGTCATGCCATCGTCAAGCGCGGCCAGCGCGACATCTTCCAGCCTGGCAAACAGACCTGTATCGGCGAAATGATCCAGCGCCGCCGGACCCGGCCCGGGCAACCCGGCAACCAGCGTCAGCGGGAACCGCCGCCCGACCCGGTCCACCGACGGCATCAACACACCCTGTGCCTTGCGCGGCCCGGCCAGCCCCGGCGACAACGAGAACCGCCAGATCGGCGCCGACATATAGAGCCCATCCCAATCCGGCCCAAAGGCCGACTGCGCGGCAAGCAGTGTCTGCTGCACCCAGTCGTCCCAGACCGCGACGAACCCCTTGGGCGGGGACAGGCGAAAGAAATCCCCGACGGCGGGCATCTTTCCGAAAGCGCCGAACCCTGCCTCCATTACATCGACTTCGGGCAGCTGAACTTGGCCAGCGCCGGAAGCGCAAACGGGTTCAGGACCGACCCGGACTGAAGCTGGAAGATCGCGATGCGCCCACCGATGTTGAAGATCACCCGCTTGCGGTCCGAGGCGTTGGTCTTGCGTACCTCGGCGGCGTCGAGCAGCCGGAACCAGGCCCAGGGGCCATCGCGCGACACCTGGCTTTCCAGATTACGCTTGTCCGGTGCAAACGTCACCCGCGCCATGCCGACGCTCCCCGGCCAGGTCACGGCAACCGGATTGGGCTGGGCCCGGTGCTGGAACGGCACCTGCTGGCCATCGATCTCCAGCAGCACCGATTTGGCCTTGGGGTCCAGCGCCTCGGGCGTAATCTGGAATTTCACCGCCGCATGGGGCGATCCGCCAAAAAAGGTGTCCTTGATTTCCGCCGCATATTGCATCTGCTGCAACACGGCAGGCGAAATGCCCAGATCGACATCGTTGACCCGTTTCCAGGTCCAGGGCCGGCTGCGCGTATCGACATATTTCAACAGATTGTCGTTGAAAAACCCGTCGATCAGCCCGCCCGGCGCAAACAGCTTGGAGAAGTCGGCCATCGCCACGTCGGCACGGGCCCGGCGATTGAACGGATAGCGGTCGGCCAGCGCCTTTTCGCAGAACGGCAACACGCTCGACTGCCAGCGTGCGTTGATCGAAGCGCGCGTCCCGTCTGCGGCGATACCCGACGATCCGGCAATGATCTGTTTCGACCAGCGTTCCATCGGCCCGTCGATCCGGCTCGCCGCCTGCTGGAACTGCGCAATCGCCTCGCCGCTGGCTTCGCTCGACGTCACGCCGGAAAAGGACATCGAATTGAGCTGCTTGTACACATCCGTGAGCACGCCCAGCAGATCGTCGAGCTGCGACGGCTGACCTTCGGGCCGGGCCACCAGTTCGTGCAGCCACCGGAACCGTTCCTCGACATAATAGCCCGGCGGCCGGGGCGGTTCGCCGGAATTGGCCGTCGCCGCACTGGTCAACGCTTCGAGGATGATCTGGCTCTGGATGCTCAGTTGCTGCCGCGCCTCGATGCTGAACACCGTCTTGGCACCGCTTTCCAGCGCGTCGGTTTCCAGCAGCGACCGGTCCTCGGTCAGCTTGGTTTCATTGCTGATTTCCGTCAGAAGGTTGCGGATCGGCGACGTCGGCCCGGACAGCACATTGGTGATCTCGGCCGCGTGCGAGAGCGATTCCATCGGTTTGATGTCGATATCGCCAAGGATGCCGTCATAGCGCGCGATATAGTCGTTGTAGTAGAGGTCCAGCACATCGCGGCTGAGTTGCAACAACGCGCCCTCGGTCTGTTCCGCCTCACCGCGCGGCCCCAGCACCCAGCTTTCGCGCTGCACCCGGCCGGCGACGCTGACGGCCTCGGGCAGGAACACGTTGTTGAACCCGTCATAGGTGAAAATGCCCTCGATGCCTTCGTTGAGCGGCTTGCCCGAGGACCGCACCAGCGCCCGCGATACCGCGGGGCCACCGGCCTCGGTGATCCGCCACTTCGGCAGGGCGGTGGCGGTCGCGCTGTTGACGATGCCGTTATAGACACGCTGCGCCAGCGGCATTTCCGACAGGATGCCCTGCACCTGTTCGACCATCGGGCCGTTCAGCGCGACCTCTTGCATCGGCTGCGACAACAGCGCGTCCAGGTGGCTGGCCAGATCGGCACGCAGCTCCTGCCGGGCGACGCCGGGATAGGCCAGCGACCAGTCGAGCTGCATCCACTCCTTGACCAGATCCGCGTTCATCGGCCCCTGCAGGCCCAGCATCAGATAGATCTTGAGTGCCTCATAGAGCAGGTCTGGGTTGTTCACATTGGCGCCGATCTGCTCCTCGAGCCGCAGCAACAGGCGCGGCAGGAACCGCTGGTTCAGCGCCGCGCGATAGGTCTGGGCGGCTTGTGTGCCCACCACCTCGCCCTGATAGAGCCCGTAACGCAGGCGGCCTTCGGGCTCGGGATCGTCCAGCACAGGGTTGCCCGGCATGTCGCGCAGGATATTCAGCGCCTGCACCACCGGCGGCAGATCGGTATCGCCCACCGGGCTGGGCGGCAATGTGGCGGCGGCGGCCTGGTACTGGCCGACATGCTCTTCGGCTGCGGCCAGCAGCTCGGTATTGCCCAGATAGCTGCGCACCCAGATCGCGCCGGTGGCCAGCGCGATCAGAACGGTCGCGGCAATCGCGGCGCGCCGGGTCCAGCGATAGCGGCGTTCGACCTTGTCGTCGGCCGAAACCAGCCCGGCCTCGTTGAAGATCACCGTTTCCAGCAGGCGCGTCAGGAAATAGGACCGGCCCGATCCCTGCCCGCTGCCGACCGCCTGACGACCGATGCCAAAGGTCTGCGCCATGCCCAGCATCAACCGGTCGATCGGTGTGCCTTCCTGCGTACCAGAGGTGAAATAGACCCCGCGCAGGGCATGACGATGCTGATAACGGTTTTCCTGAAACACCTCGTTGAGGAAATCCCGCGCCACGCCGCGCATCGACGCCACCTGGGCCGGGAACCCGGCGATCAGCGCGCGTTTCTGGTGATCGGTTTCGGCCTGCATCCGTTCCAGCGACTGCGCATTAAGTTGCCCCAGAAGCTGCGCGAATTCATCGTCGAACCCGGCGACCGGCGATGCCTCGCCCTTGCCGCTGTCGACCGGCAGGGTAAAGCCCCAGACCTGTTCGCGTTCCTCCTTGCCCAGATGGTCGAAGAATTCGGCGAACCCGGCGATCAGATCCGCCTTGGTGAACAGCACATAGACCGGGAACCGCACGCCCAGCCGTTCGCGCAGTTCGTTGAGCCGGCGGCGTACCGCCTCGGCATGGGCTTTCTGGGTGATCTCGTCCTGCAGGCAGAGATCGGACAGGCTGATCGCGACCATGGCGCCGTTGATCGGCTGGCGCTTGCGGTATTTCTTGAGCAGCGACAGGAATCCCAGCCAGGCGGCATTGTCGGTTTCGGCGTCGCTTTCCTGCGTCGTATAGCGCCCGGCGGTGTCGATCAGCACCGCCTCGTTGGTGAACCACCAGTCGCAGTTGCGCGTACCTCCAACCCCGCCGATGGCTGATTTGCCCATCTCGGCGGCCAGCGGAAACTGCAGCCCGGAGTTGACGATGGCCGTGGTCTTGCCCGCGCCGGGCGGGCCGATCATCACGTACCACGGCAATTCGTTCAGATGCCGCCGCCCGTTCTTGGACTTGCGCAGCGCAGTGATCGCCTCCTTGAACTTGGACTTGAGCTCGCCCAGTTCCTCGGCGGCGATATCGTCCTCGGGCGCGGCGGCCTCGGCGACCTCGGCAATCTCCTCGGCCATCTCCTTGTCGCGTTTGCGCCGCCGCAAGAAGATGATCAGCATGATCAGCCCGAAGATGAGCCAGAGCACGCCGATGGTGATCAGCCGGGGCAGGATGCCGTCGAAGGGCCTGAATTCGCCCCAGCCGATGAAGGGGGCAAAGAACCAGACGCACAGCGACAATACCAGCGCGGCAAAAAACAGGGCAAAGTAGATCGAGCCGAGTACCTTCAGAACCGCCTTCATCCGTTACCCTCCTGCACCAGCAGCACCTCGATGCGGCGGTTCTTGGCCCGCCCTTCGCGGGTGGCGTTATCGGCGATTGGTTCCTTGTCGGCGCGGCCTTCGGCCGAGAGGCGCGACGGATCGTCCATCACCCGCGCCATGCCTTCCATCACCGATCTTGCCCGCGCCAGCGACAGCGCCATGTTCGACGGGAATCGCGACGATCGGATCGGTACGTTGTCGGAATGGCCGACCACGATCACCGGTCCCGCTTCGTCGTTCAGCGATTTCGCCACCCGGTCGATGCGCGCCACAAAGCTTTTCTGCAACGTGTCCGAACCCGACCCGAACATGCCGGTGCCGGCGACGCGGATGATCAGCGTGTTACCCTTGCGGAACACTTCGACGATGCCTTCGTCGATTTCTTCCTGCAGGAAGCCCTCGACCTTCAGCAATTGCTGTTCGGCGGTGGGCGTCGACGGGGTGGGCGGCGGCGGCGGCGCGCGGCGCTGAAGCTCGGCCACCGGACCCGAGTCGATCACCGACAGCTGCCCGACCACCCGTTCGGTCGTGCGCGACAATGCCCAGGACAGCCCCAGGAATTCGGTCACCAGCAGGCCGGCGGTGACACCCAGCGCGATCCAGACAATTCGCCAGGCCGACAGCGCCTTGAAGGGCTTGGTCACGCCCTCCCAATGCGGCGACAGGTCGTGTTCCAGCGGCCCGCGCTGCGCCCGGATGATCCGTGCCA
>CAYGNB010000182.1:0-6713 GCA_964351135.1 uncultured Rhodobacterales bacterium
GCGGTGGTCTATGTGCAGGACCTGATGGACGACTGGCTGGGCAAAGGCGCGGCGCGGGTGATCCTGCCGATCACCGACCCCTATGTGGTGCATCATGGTGCACTGGGCAGTTTTGCCACCGCCTATCTGCCCGAAGGGGCGGATGTCGCGGACGTGGTGGCCAGGCTGGCGGCGACGCCGGGCATCACCGACGTGCTGACCCGCGACGAGGCGGTGACGCGGTTCGAACTGCCCGCCGACCGGATCGGCGACATCGTGATGGTGTCGGGCGAGAACATGACCATCGGCACATCGGCACACCGTCATGATCTGGCCGCGCTCAAGGAGCCGCTGCGCAGCCATGGCGGGCTGACCGAGCAGGAGGTGCCGTTCATCTGCAACCGGGTGATCGATCTGCCGCGCGCGCCGCAGCTGCGCAACTTCGACGCCTTTTTCTACGCCACCACGGCGGCGGCGCTGTAATATGGCAGCCGGCACGGCGCCCTTCCAGAACCAGGAACGAGACATGAAAGACAACATCGAAATCCGCAACGAGGGCATGCGCATCGGCGGCGAGGTCGTGTTCACCGACGACGTGGTCGAGGTGCGTTACCCCTACACCGACGAGGTGGTGGGTACCGTGCCGGCGGGAAAGGCAGAACACGCCGCCCGCGCCTTTGAAATCGCGGCGGCCTACAAGCCGACGCTGACCCGCTACGAACGTCAGCAGATCCTGTTCCGCGCGGGCGAACTGATCCGCGAGAAACGCGACTGGCTGGCGAAATGGCTGACGCTGGAACTGGGCATCTGCCACCAGCACGCGCTCTATGAAACCGGGCGGGCCTATGACGTGTTCACGCTCGCCGGGCAGATGGCGATTCTGGATGACGGGCAGATCTTTTCCTGCGACCTGACCCCGCAGGGCAAGGCGCGCAAGATCTACACGAAACGCGAACCGGTGCGGGCGATTTCGGCGATCACGCCGTTCAACCACCCGCTGAACATGGTCAGCCACAAGATCGCGCCGGCGATCGCCACCAATAACTGCGTGGTGTGCAAGCCCACCGAACTGACGCCGCTGACCGCAATCGCGCTGGCCGATATCCTCTACGAGGCCGGTCTGCCGCACGAGATGTTCCAGATCGTGACCGGCTGGCCGCAGGATATCGGTGACGAGATGATCACCAACGACAACATCGACATCATCACCTTCACCGGCGGCGTGCCGGTGGGCAAGATGATCGCCGAAAAGGGCGTTTACAAGCGCCAGGCGCTGGAGCTGGGCGGCAATGACCCGCTGATCGTGCTGAACGACCTGTCGGAGGCGGATCTGGACAAGGCCGCGACCATCGCCGTGGCGGGCGCGACGGGCAACTCCGGCCAGCGCTGCACTGCGGTCAAGCGGATCCTGGTGCAGGAAAGCGTGGCTGACGCCTTTGTGCCGCTGGTGCTGGAAAAGGCGCGGGCGATCCGGTTCGGCGATCCGCAGGACCCGGAAACCCAATTAGGTTGCGTGATCCACGCGCAGGCGGCGGAAACCTTCGAACGCCGGGTCTATGACGCCGAGAAGCAGGGTGCGAAGGTGCTCTACGATCCCGGCCGCAAGGGCGCGCTGCTGCCGCCCATCGTGGTCGATCACGTGCCCCATGACAGCGAACTGGTGATGGAGGAGACCTTTGGCCCGATCGTGCCCATCGTGCGCGTGCCCGATGACGATGCAGAGGTGATGGCGATCTCGAACGGCACGCCGTTCGGCCTGTCCTCGGGGGTCTGCACCAACGACCTGAACCGCGCCATCGCCTATATCAACGGGCTCGACGTGGGCACCTGCAACATCTGGGAACAACCCGGCTATCGCATTGAAATGTCTCCCTTTGGTGGTATCAAGGACAGCGGAAACGCCGTCAAGGAAGGCGTGCTCGAAGCCATGAAGTTCTTTACAAACGTCAAGACCTATTCGCTGCCCTGGCCGGGCTGAGGCGCGGCCGGTCCCATTGCAGAGCCTGCGGGACCGGCCTAGGTTAACCTTATGGCAGTCCTGTCTTTTCTCGTTCACCTCGCTGGCGCCACGCTGTTTCTGCTGTTTGGCGTCCGCATGGTGCGCACGGGGATCGAGCGGGCATTCGGGGCGCGGTTCCGCCGGCTGCTGACGCGGTCAGCGACGCCGCCGCGCGCGGCGGGAACCGGGTTTGGGCTGGCGGTGCTGCTGCAAAGCTCGGCCGCCGTTGCGTTGCTGGCCGCCGGTTTCGTGGCCAATGGCACGGTCAGCTTTGCCTTGGCGCTGGCAGCGGTGTTCGGGGCGGATCTCGGGTCGGCCTTCATTGTGCAATTGCTGTCGTTCCGGGTGGACTGGCTGGTGCCGGTGCTGCTGACGCTGGGCGGCGCGCTGTTCCTGAACGCGGACCGCAAGCGGCTGCGGCAGGCGGGCCGGATCGTGCTGGGCGTGGCGATCATCCTGATCTCGCTTCGGTTCCTTCGCGAAACCATGGACCCGATCCGCGACAGTGCCTTTCTGCCCGCGATTGCCGGGTATCTCGAGCGGGATGTGATCACCGCCTATATCGTCGGCGCGGCGCTGGCCTTTGTCATGCATTCCAGCGTGGCGGCGATCCTGATGTGCGTGACCCTGGTTTCCGTCGGCGCGCTGCCGGTCGAGGCTGGTGTGTCGCTCGTCATCGGCGCCAACCTGGGGTCTGCGATGGTGCCGGTCTGGCTGTCGCGGGGGATGCCGCCCGCGGCGCGGCGGGTGCCGCTGGCCAATCTCGGTGTGCGCGGAACTTGGACGATGTTGGTGCTGTTGCTGGTCAATATGCTACCGGTGCTGCCTTGGATTGCCTCGGCACAACCGGGACAGACTCTGGTCAACACCCACCTGGCGTTGAACGCGGCGCTGTTGCTGGCGGTGCCGCTGACGGGTTGGCTGGTCGCCCCGCTGGAGGCGATGTTGCCCGATCCGACGGATGTCAGGCCCGATGCCGACCCGGAACACCGGTCGGTTCTGGACGACGCCATGCTGGACAGTCCAATGCTGGCCCTGACCAGCCTGCGGCGCGAGGTGCTGCGCATGGTGCAGCTGGTCGAACGCATGAGCGAACCGGTGATGGAGCTGTACGCCCAGATCGACGGGCCGCGTGCCGAGGCGATCATACACGAGGATCGGCATGTCAACGCGGCTCTGGACGGGGTGCGGCAGTATGTGTCGCGGTTGCCGATGGCAGAGATGAGCCGCGACCAGCGCCGCCAGGTCCGGGAACTGGCGGAATACGCGATTTCGATTGAATCCGCCGGTGACACGGTGGTCAAGCGGCTGGTGCCGCGTGCCCTGCAAAAGGCGCGCGACGGCGTGGACCTGTCCGCGGCGGGGATGGCCGAGCTTCGGCAGATGCATGAAAACGTGATGGCCAATTTCCATCTCGCCGCCAACGTTCTGGTGTCCGAGGATCTGGAGAGCGCGCGGCTGCTGCTGGTGGAAAAGACAGAGATTACCGGGCGCGAACGGCGCAGCCGCAAGAAACATCTCAAACGGCTGTCGCGGGGCGAGACGATCAGCCTCGACAGCAGCAACATTCATCTGGAAACGCTGATGGCGCTGAAGGACCTCAACAGCCAGGTGGCATCTATTGCCTATCCGATCCTTGTGCGCCACGGACAGTTGCTCGAAACCCGGCTTATCACCGAACTCAAGCGCGTGGGCGAAGAGTGATCGGCTAGCGGGACAGGGCCATGAAGTCCGGCCAGGCTTCGGGATCGGCCACGGTCTTGTCGCGGCAGAACGGGTTGCAGAACCCGAACACGCGCCCGTCCATTTCCATCAGGTCGGTGACCGGGCGGCCGGAATAGGGGCAGGCGGTATTTTCGGGGGTGCCCTCTGCCACGGCACGCGCCGGGTGCGGGACGGGGCCGGGCCAGTCCACGATACGGTGGGGCTGGGCGTACCAGGGCAGTGTCGCGCCATGTGCCAGACCCATGGCCCGCCAGCGCCGGAACGCCGGATCGGCCAGATGTCTGTCGACATAGGCACGCGCCGGCTCGGCTACCGGCAGGTCATAGCCCGCAATCCGCGCGGCCACCGGGGCAAAGAATGCATCCGCCGCCGAATAGGCGCCGAACAGCCACGGGCCGTCGCCGCCGGTCGCCGCCGCATGGGCCCACAGGGTTTCGAGGCGCGCGAGATCGGCCAGCACCTCGGGCGAGGGGCCGGTGTCGGTATAGGCGGTGCGCAGGTTCATGGGGCATTCGTTGCGCAGCGCCGCAAAACCCGAATGCATCTCGGCGGTCAGGCTGCGCGCGGTGGCACGGGCGCGCGGATCGTCCGGCCACAGCCCGGCCTCGGGATGGCGCGTGGCCAGTTCTTCGGCAATGGCGATGCTGTCCGATACCACGGCGCCTTCGGGTGTGATCAGCGTGGGTACGGTGCGGGCCGGCGGGTAATCGGCGAGCTGATCCACCAACGGGCCATCGGCCGAGAAATCCAGCATCACGGTATCGCGCGCCAGCCCGAACTTTTCGAACAGCAGCCAGCCGCGCAGCGACCAGGAGGAATAGGCGTAATCGCCCAGGATCAGCGTATAGGTCATGTGCGGCAGCCTAGCGAAACGTGCCGCGCCGCGTAAAACGCGAATTCGTGGGCAACCCCATCAGGGCCGGTGATTGATCTCGCCCACGTCCCAGCCGTGGGGCAGCCGGGTCAGCGCGGTCACCGACAGGTTGTCGATGCGCTGGGCGAACGCCTCGTCGGGGGCGAGATCCAGCGCCCGCTGCAACTGGCACAGGATCACGCCGAAATGCGCCACCACCACGAGGTCGCGCCCCGGATGCGCAGCGATCAGCCGGTCGATGGCCGTGTCGACGCGGGTGCGCAGGTCGTGCCAGCTTTCGCCGCCGGGCGGGCGTACATCGCCGGGATGTTCCCAGAATGCGCTGATGCGTGCAGGATCCTCGGCCTCGATCTCGGCATGCGCGCGCAGTTCCCAACTGCCGAAATGCATTTCGCGCAGGTCCGGGTCATGCGGCAACCGGGCGCGGGTGCCCTGAATCGCGTCGGCGGTGGCCGTGGCGCGGGACAGGTCGGACGAAATCACCTCCGCATCGCCGGGCAGATGCGCGATCAGCCGGGCGATTGCGGCGGTATCGCTGAGATCGGCGGGCAGGTCGGACCAGCCGACCATGGATTTCGCATGGGTGGGGCCGTGGCGGACCAGGTGCAGCCGGGTCACGGATCGTTACCTTTGAGCATCATCGGCAGGCCGGCCACCACCTGCACCACCCGGTCGGCGCGCGCCGCCAGTTCGATGTTCAGCCGCCCCTGCGCCTCGCGGAACCGCCGGGCCAGTGCGTTGTCGGGGACGATGCCCAGTCCGACTTCGTTGCTGACGACCACCAGCGGCGCGCGGCAGGTCTGCATCGCGTCCAGCAGTGCCGCCTGCGCGCTGTCCAGATCGCGGTCGGCCAGCAGCATGTTGCTGAGCCATAGCGTCGCGCAATCGAACAGAACCATCTGCGCCGGTGTCATCGCCGCCAGCACCGGCGCCGGGTCCAGCGGGCATTCATGGGTGATCCAGTCGGGGCCGCGCCGGGCGATGTGAATGCCGATCTTGGCGCGCATTTCGTCATCGAGGGCCTGCGCTGTGGCGATGTAGACCGGGGCCAGCCCCGAGGTCGCCACCATCCGTTCGGCGTGAACCGATTTGCCTGCTGCCGCGCCGCCGATCACCAGTGTCAGCCGTGGATGCATCGCTGTCGCCCCCGCCATTGTCGCCGCAATCGCTACACGCGGGTGGCAGGGCTTGCAACCGGCGCGGGGCGGGTGCAACAGTTCGCGCCATGAAGCGGCTGGCAAGTTTGATTTCCGTCTGTGCGGCGCTCTGGATGGCGACGATTACCGTCACCGTGGCCGACGGGGTGACTGACGGCCTGCGCGCGGCGATGGCGCAGGTCGACGTGGTGATCCTGGGCGAGGTGCATGACAACCCCGCTCACCACCGTCACCAGGCCGCAGCGGTCGCGGCATTGGCCCCGGCGGCGGTGGTCTGGGAAATGCTGACGCCGGATATGGCGGCGCGGTTCGACGCAGCGCTGCTGTCCGATCCGGACGGGCTGGAGGAGGTGTTGGGCTGGGCAGACACCAGTTGGCCGTCCTTCGACCTCTATTATCCGATCTTTGCGGCCTCGGGCGCGGCGCGGGTCTATGGCGGCAACGTGCCGCGCGACGAGGCTCGGGCGGTTGCCGGGGACGGGCTGGCCGCTGTCTTTGGGGCGGATGCGGGGGCCTATGGGCTCGACCGTGCCTTGCCCGCCGACGAACAGGCAGAGCGCGAGGCGCTGCAGCGCGCGGCCCATTGTAATCAGTTGCCCGAGGATCGTCTGGGCATGATGGTCGACATCCAGAGGCTGCGCGACGCGGCGATGGCGCGGGCTGTGGTCACGGCTTATGTTGAAACCGGCGGGCCGGTCGCGGTGATCACCGGCAACGGCCATGCGCGCAAGGATCGCGGCGTGCCACGGTTCCTCGAGCGCGTGCAGCCTGCGCTGCGGGTGCTGTCGGTCGGTCAGTCCGAGCATGGCGGGATCGACGGCGCGTTCGATCTGGTGCTGGACAGTCCGGCGCCCGACCGTGCCGACCCCTGTGACGCGTTCAAGACAACGGATTGACCGGATGCTGACTGGCAAGCGAATTCTTCTGATCATCGGTGGCGGGATCGCCGCCTACAAGTCGCTCGACCTGATCCGGCGGC
>CAYGNB010000183.1:0-6709 GCA_964351135.1 uncultured Rhodobacterales bacterium
TGTGGCTGTCAGCGGCGGCGGTCGCAATCATCGCGATGCTGCCGGGGGTTCGTGAGAACCTGATCGGTCTGGTCCCCGGTGCCGAACCGTCGGAACCGGTAGTGAAAACCGACGATCAGGCGTCGGAGCCCCCGCAGCCCCCAGAGAACACCACCGCGGAAACGGCCGCGACCGAAACCACCGACACTCCCATCGAAGCTCCGACCACCGACCCAGAGCCAGAGCATCAGACGGCGGAACCCGATACCACACCTCTACCGCTACTGGCCGCGCGCCCCGGATCCGAGACCGAGGGCGAAACGCTCTATGACGCCGCGCTCGACAAAGCGGATTCGACCGGAATGGCGATTTCCTATGCCCGCGCCGCGCTGCGCGGACACCAGCGCGCGGCGCGCTATCTCGGACAGATGTTCGAAACCGGCGATGGCGTGTCTTTTGCACCGGGCATCGCCGAACGCTGGTACGCGGTGGCCAAGGGCGACGCCCCGCTGCATTCGGCCGAGCTTGCTGCGACCGATGTCTTGGCGGGCGGGGCGGTCACGCCGCTTTTTTCCGCCGCCGCCGGCGATACGGTCGATCTGGTCTGGCAGGGACATGCCAGCCTGTTCACGGTGGAACTGGCCGCCGCGCCGGACCTGCCCATCAGCCGTTTCGAAACACCGCTGACAGCAGCGCTGATCGAACTGCCTGAAAACGCCCGGCTATGGCGGGTACGAGCCGATGACGGCCCCGCGTCGGACTGGCAGGAAATCAACGGTGCGGAGCGTCAGTAGCTATCAGCAGCCGATCTCGTCGCAGATACGTTTTCGGTAGGCGGAATTCGCGGCGCTGTCATCAACCGGCGTCGGCGATGCCGCACCGCCACACTGCATACTGTAGGTGGGTTCGAGGCCCAAGTTCACACAGGCACCGATATCCCAACCCGGCGGGATGTCCCCCAGATCGACCTGTTTCCATTTCGGATGGCCGCTTTCCTTCAGGTCGGAGAACCGCGTCAGGATCAGGTGCGACACATCCGACACCGCCTGACAACTGGCCCGGTGATAGGCATTCCGGTTGCGGTCGTATTCATAGGTCATCAGCACCGCCTTGACTGCCACCGCCTCGATCGGGTCGGACTGGAACGGATAGGTGCCCGCCGGAATGCTGGTCGGCGTATAGACCGTGTTCAGCACTGGGTCCGAGATTGGGACCAGATGAAAACGTTCGGGGTCGATTGCCTCGTTCTGGAAAATCCTGGTGGGCGCACCGGCAACATAGAAAAACGCGTCCAGTTCACCGCTCAGCAGTTGCGCCATCGATTCGTCGGGCGTGATCGTCCGCCGCACAACCCCGTCCACGTCCAGCAGGTCGAGAACCAGCGACGCGGTCAGAAAGGTCCCGCTGTCCTCGACGCCGATGGCCACACGCTTGCCCGCGAGATCACTCACCGATCCGATGTCACGCGTCGCCAGCAGGTGGATTTCCTCGTTATACAGCGGGAAGGCGATCCGCACCCCGGCAATCGCGCGGGCGATGGCCGGATCGTCGGCCGAATAGGTCCGCAGGTATTCCAGAACGTCGCTTTGCACGATGCCGAACTGGGTTGCGCGGCGTTTGCGGACGCCCAGGAAATTCTCGAGCGAACCGGCGCTTTCCTGCACATGCAGGGTCTGGCCGCAGTCGGCAAGCAATCCCGCGATATCGCGCCCGAACTGGATATAGGTTCCCGTCGGTCCGCCGGTCAGGATATTCTTTTCGAATTCCTGCGCCGAGGCCGGGAGCATTGCCGCAAGCATCAGCCCCATCGCAGTGACGAAGCGGAGAGCGGTTCGGGTCAAAAAGGCCATGTTGGAGTCTCCCTTTGAATAGTCGGCCCGGTCAGCATCGTCCGAGATCCCGGATCAGCGATACCAGCGTCTGTCGGTTCACCGTTCCGAACACCGATCTGAGCGCATCATGCGTACACAGCCCCTGCCCCAGCAGATCCTCCAACCGGTTGCGTTGGGCAGCGCTGGCACTTTCCATTCCCGGCGCCCGCGCCAACGCCTGCGCGATCTGACCGGGTGCCAGCGCCTGCGACCGGCGTTGCTGGCCGTCGCCTGCGACGGCTGCTGGCGTCTCGGCCGCCGGGGCCGGCGTTTCCAGCGCCTTTTGTTCCTGTTGCAACGCCGCCAGCGTGGCGCGCGCCTCTTCGATACGCCCGGACAGGTCGGCCAGTTCGGCTTGCAACGCTGTTCGCTGTTCCTCGGCCTCGCGCTGGCCCTGCGCCGCAGCCGTCGCCGCCTCGGTCAGACGGTTGCTTTCTGCGTCGGCCTCGGCGATCCGTGCCTGCAACTCGGCGAGCTTGCCCTCGGCGCTGGCCGCGCCATCTGTTGCCGTAGCGATCCGGCCCTGCAATGCTTCGAGCGCCGCAGCCCGTTCGGCCTCTTGCTCCTGCGCTGCTGCGATACCGGCCTCGGCCTCTGTTGCCCTGGTCGTGGCCTCGGCTATCCGGCGTTCCAACTCCTCCAGAGTCGCTGTCCGCTCGGTCGCCATCTCCTGAGCCGTGGCGGCACCGGTTTCGGCCTCGGTCGCCTTGGCCGTCGCGTCCACGATCCGGCTTTCCAGTGCTTCCAGCGCCGCCCCGTGTTCAGCCGCCGTTTCCTGCGCTGTTGCAGCACGGGCTTCAGCCTCGCCGACCTCCGCTGTGGCGGCTTCGATCCGGCTTTCCAGATCTGTCAGAGCGGCGGTCCGCTCGGCTTCCTTTTCCTCCGCCGCTGCCGCACGGGCCTCGGCCTCTTCCGCCGCTGTCTGCGCGGCCGCACTGCGCTCCTCAAGATCGAGCAGGCGTTTTTCCCGTTCGGCCTGACGTGACAGAATATCGTCGAGGGCCGCGCGCGCGGTCTCGGTTTCAGACAGAATGCTGTCACGTTCGGACTTGGCATCCGCCGTTGCCGCGGCATCCTCGGCCGCCGTCTCTTGCTGCGCCTGCCCCGCTGCAACATCCGCTTTCAGCGTCTCGAGCGTCGCACGCAGATCGGCCACTTCAGCTTCCAGCGCAGTCTTTTCCGTACTCGCCGCCCCGGCCTCGGCGCGTGCCTGTTCCAGCGCGGCCTTTACCTTCCCGAGTTCCGCCCCCAGCTCCTCGATTTCCGCAGCCACGGCATCGCGGGTTTCGCGAGTTTCCGACAGCTTTTCAAGTTCGGCCTGTGCCTGCCCCATCTGCGCCTTCAGGGCAGAGTCCTCGTCCCGCAGCTGGCTGACGGTATCCTGCAACGTAGCAAGCTCGGCGGCGGCCGCTTCCAGTGCGGATTTCTTGTCGGCCAGCGCGGTCTCGGCCTCTTCGGCCTCGGCTTCCAGCCGCGCGATTATTCGACGAAAGGACGCCGCCTGCTGCGACAACTGGTCAACCTGCGACTGATCCGCTGGGGTATCGGTCTGCGCCATCAACGGGCAGGCCGAAACAAACATGCACAAGGCCACGATCAGGATTCGATCACCAAGCATCGGTTTTCCGTCCGGCAAATCCATTCTTCAATCTATATCAGAGCAGTCTAAACCCAGACCCGACAAAAGCAAGTTTTGCGAATACAAAACAACCGTCGCGCGATTTCGCGCCCCGGCTACAGCGTTGAAAAAGCCGTGCGTTTGGGTACTGATAGCAAAGTCGCTTTGATAGTGGGCACGTTCCACAGGGAGGAAGATATGAACAGCAAGAACATTCTGGCCGCAGCGATCACCGCAACCGTAGCAATGCTCGCCGGGGCCGCGCAGGCCGATTGTCCGCGCGGCGATCTCGACGAACGGTTCTGCGATGTGGACGGCGACCTGATCGCCGATATCCCCGAAGACCCGGCGCAACAGATCGACCCTGACACGCTGGTCTTTGCCTATACGCCGGTCGAGGACCCCGCGGTCTACAAGACCGCATGGGCCGATTTCCTGACCCACCTGGAACAGGAAACCGGCAAGAAGGTCGTGTTCTTCCCGGTGCAATCCAATGCCGCCCAGATCGAGGCAATGCGGTCGGGCCGGCTGCATATCGCCGGATTCAACACCGGGTCGAACCCGCTGGCAGTGAATTGCGCGGGCTTCCGTCCGTTCACGATCATGGCCGCACCGGACGGATCGTTCGGCTACGAAATGGAGATCATCACCTACCCGGGCTCCGGCATCGAGAAGATCGAGGACATCAAGGGTAAGCAACTCGCCTTTACCGCGCCCACGTCCAATTCCGGTTTCAAGGCCCCCTCGGCGATCCTGAAGGCCGATTACGACATGGAGCCGGACAAGGATTTCGAACCGGTCTTTTCGGGCAAGCACGACAATTCGATCCTCGGCGTGGCCAACAAGGACTACCCCGCCGCCGCAATCGCCAATTCGGTGATGGCGCGGATGATCGAACGCGAGGTGGTCACGCAGGACCAGATCGTGTCGATCTACAAGTCGCAGACCTTCCCCACCACCGGCTACGGCGTGGTCTACAACCTCAAGCCCGAGCTGCAGGACAAGATCCGCAACGCCTTCTTCAACTTCGACTGGGATGGAACGTCCCTGCAGGAAGAATTCGAGAAGAACGGCGAAGGCCAGTTCCTGGAAATGACCTATCAGGATTTCTGGGAGGTGATCCGCAAGATCGACAGCGCCAACGGCGTCAGCTACGCCTGCGAGTAATCCGCTCTGACCCGATGCAACAACCGGCGGGCCTGCCTGCGGGCCCGCCCTCCGATGCGGTGAGGCCGGAATGCTCAGACTCGAAACGCTGACCAAGACATACAAGACGGGCGATCAGGCGCTCAAAGCGATCGACCTCGAGATCCCCGACGGGCAGGTTCTGGCACTGATCGGGCCATCGGGCGCGGGCAAGTCCACCATGATCCGCTGTATCAACCGGCTGGTCGAACCCACCGGCGGCAAGGTCTGGCTGGACGACACCGAACTGACCGGCCTGTCGCAGGCCGCCCTGCGGCACCAGCGCCGCCTGATGGGGATGATCTTTCAGGAATATGCCCTGGTCGAGCGGCTGACCGTGATGGAAAACGTGCTGTCCGGGCGGCTGGGCTATGTCGGGTTCTGGCGCAGCTGGGCCCGCCGCTATCCGCAGGCGGACGTGGACGAGGCATTCCGCCTGCTGGATCGCGTGGGGCTGCTGGCAATGGCCGACAAGCGCGCCGACGAGCTTTCGGGCGGGCAGCGGCAGCGTGTCGGCATCTGCCGGGCGCTGATCCAGAACCCGAAGCTGCTGCTGGTGGACGAACCCACCGCGTCGCTCGACCCGAAAACCAGCCGCCAGATCATGCGGCTGATCTGCGAGTTGTGCGCCGAACGCGGGCTGGCCGCGATCATCAACATCCACGACGTGGCACTGGCGCAGATGTTCGTGCAGCGCGTGGTCGGCCTGCGATTCGGGGCCATCGAATTCGACGGTTCCCCCGAAGAGCTGACCCCCGACGTGCTGACCCGCATCTACGGTGAGGAAGACTGGGAGGCCACGATCCAGAAAGTCGAGGACGATGACGCCGCCGAGGCGGTGCAGGCATGAGCAGCGATCTGAACGCGGTAATCGGGCGGAAATGGCGGCGCCCGCCACTGATCCGGCAGGCCTGGCTGCGCTGGGCGGTCGCGCTGGGCGCAATCGTCTATCTGGTGGCGGCCGTTGCCACGATCGAGGTCAACTGGTCGCGGGTTTACGAAGGGCTGGACCGCGGCGCGGCCTTCGTCCTGTCCTTTGCGACCCCCGATTTCACCACCCGCGCGGCCGATATTCGCGACGGGATGCTGGAAAGCATCGTGATGACGGTGGCGGCGTCGGTCGTCGGCATTGCCATTTCCATCCCCATCGGGCTGGGGGCGGCGCGCAACATCGCCCCGATGCCGGTCTACCTGATCTGCCGGGGCATCGTCGCGATCAGCCGCGCATTGCAGGAAATCATCGTCGCGATCCTTCTGGTGGCGATCTTCGGCTTTGGTCCCTTGGCGGGGTTCCTGACGCTCAGCTTTGCCACTATCGGGTTCCTGTCGAAACTGCTGGCCGAGGATATCGAAGCGATGGACCGGTCCCAGGCCGAGGCGGTGCGCGCCACCGGGTCGCGCTGGCTGCAATGGATCAATTACGGGGTGCAGCCGCAGGTCATGCCCCGCCTTATCGGACTGTCGATGTATCGCATCGACATCAATTTCCGCGAAAGCGCGATCCTGGGGCTGGTCGGCGCGGGCGGTATCGGCGCGACGCTGAACACCGCCTTCGACCGCTATGAATACGACACCGCCGCCGCGATCCTGATCCTGATCATCGTGATCGTGATGGGGCTGGAATACCTGTCGGGCATCATCCGCGCGAGGGTGCAGTAATGCCGGTGGTCGAACAGGCCGGCCAGAAGGTCTGGCAACGCCGCACCCGACCCGAAAGCCTGCTGCGCTGGGCGCTGTGGCTGACCGGCACCGCCATATTCGTCTATTGCTGGCAACAGATCTCAGCCGCGACAACGTGGTATTTCGTGCTCGACGCACCCAAGATCGCAGGCGACATCTGGGACCGCGCCACGCCGCCGAAATGGAGCTATGTCACCCAGTTGGGCCGGCCGATCTGGGACACGCTGAACATTGCCACGCTGGGCACGATCATCGCACTGGTGCTGGCGGTGCCGACCGCCTTCATGGCCGCGCGCAACACAACACCCTCGGCGCTGTTCGTCCGGCCCGTCGCGCTGCTGGTCATCGTCTCGACCCGGTCGATCAATTCGCTGAT
>CAYGNB010000184.1:0-6708 GCA_964351135.1 uncultured Rhodobacterales bacterium
CGGGATTATCTTCGGCTTTGGCGGCAACGCGCTGATCGCCACGTCTTTCCACGTCTTGCAACGCACCTCCCGCGCTCGCCTGGCCGACTCTGTCAGTCCCTGGGTCGTGCTCATCGGCTACAACCTGTTTTGCGCTTGGGCCGTCACCGGCTATCTGATGGGCTCGACCCAATCCAAGGAATATGCCGAAGCCGAATGGTACGCGGACCTTTGGCTGGTGGTGATCTGGGTGACGTATTTCGCGCTCTACATTCGAACGCTCTCCCGCCGAAACGAGCCGCATATCTACGTCGCAAACTGGTATTATCTGGCCTTCATCCTGGTCGTGGCGATGTTGCATATCGTCAACAATCTCGCATTACCGGTGCGCTGGACGGCAGCTGAAAGCTTTCCGGTCTGGTCGGGTGTGCAGGATGCGATGGTGCAATGGTGGTACGGCCACAACGCGGTCGCCTTCTTCCTGACCGCCGGGTTCCTCGGAATGCTATATTACTTCCTGCCCGTGCGGTCGGGGCGGCCGATCTGGTCGTATCGCCTGTCCATCGTCAGCTTCTGGGGCATCACCTTCTTCTACATCTGGGTGGGGTCGCACCACCTGCACTATACGGCGCTGCCCTATTGGGCGCAGACGCTGGGCATGACCTTTTCGGTAATGTTGCTGGTGCCAAGCTGGGCCTCGGCGGGCAACGCCATCGCCACGCTGAACGGCGCCTGGCACAAGGTGCGCGATGACGCCACGCTGCGTTTCATGTTCGTGGCTGCGGTGTTCTACGGGCTGTCGACCTTCGAAGGATCGTTTCTCGCCATTCGCCCCGTCAACTCACTGTCGCACTATACCGACTGGACCGTGGGCCACGTTCATTCCGGCACGCTTGGCTGGGTCGCCATGATCGTCTTCGGCGCGATCTATACGCTGGTGCCGCAACTCAATGGCAAGACGGAGATGGCATCACTGCGCGCCGTCGAATGGCACTTCTGGCTCGCCGTCACGGGCACGCTCGTCTACGTCGTGTCGATGTGGAACGCCGGCATCACGCAAGGGCTGATGTGGCGCGCCTATGACGAGAATGGCGCGCTGTCCTACAGCTTTGTCCAGTCGGTCGAGGCGATGGCCCCTTATTACCTGTTGCGCACCATCGGAGGCGGGTTGTTCCTGACCGGAGCGGCGGTCTGCGCCTGGAACTGCCGTGCGACGATGCGCGGAGCAGCAGGTCATGCCGCCGACCGGCCTCTTGTCGCGCAGCCGGCGGAGTGACCCGATGCTGAAACTGCACTACAATCTCGAAAAGATCTCGATGGGGCTGGTGGCTGCAATCATCGTGGCGGCCTCGATCGGCGGTATCGTGGAAATCGCGCCGCTGTTCACCATCGACGAAACCGTCGAAATGCCCGACGACCTTCGCCCGTACACCCCGCTGGAACTGGCCGGGCGCGAGATCTACATCCGCGAAGGTTGCTATGCCTGCCACAGCCAGATGGTGCGCAGCCTGGCCGATGAACTGGACCGCTACGGCCCCTATTCGCTGGCTGCGGAAAGTGCCTATGATCACCCGATGCTCTGGGGATCGAAGCGGACCGGCCCGGACCTGGCCCGACTGGGCGGCAAATACTCCGATGACTGGCATGTGGCACACCTGATCGACCCGCGCAGCGTGGTACCGGCCTCGATTATGCCATCCTATCCCTGGCTGACGGACCCACTCGATACCGGATTGTTGTCGGATTCGCTGGCCACGCTGGCCCGGTTGGGGGTGCCCTATGACGAAGGTATGATCGCAGCAGCGGAAGCCGATGCGCTGGCGCAAAGCCGCCCCGACAGCGACGCGATGGACGGATTTCTGGGGCGCTATGGCGAGCGGCCTGCGGCCCGTGCCTTCGATGGCGATCCGTCGCGGCTGACAGAGATGGACGCACTTGTCGCCTATCTCCAGTCTCTCGGTACATTGACCGATGCGCCCTATCGAACCCACGCGGAGGGCAACCAATGACCCATGACATCCTGGTCTATCTGTCCAAGACCGTTGGCCTGATCTGGCTGATGGGATTTTTCCTGATTGTCCTCATCCGCGCCTACAGCCCGTCCCGGCGCAAGGCCTATGACGCCGCCGCCCGTTCTGTGCTGCCTTCAAAGGAGGGCGGAGATGAGTAACCCGACCGATCCGAGGCAACTGCTGGGCGCCGATCCGCATACGGGCAATCGCAAGATCGATCCGGTCACCGGCTATGACACGACTGGGCACGACTGGGGCGGAATCACCGAGCTCAATACCGCGTTCCCGAAGGTCGTGATCTGGGCGCTGGTGCTGACGTTCCTCTATTCGGTGATCGCCTGGATTCTCTTACCCGCCTGGCCGACCGGACGTGACTACACACGCGGCTTACTCGGGCTGAATCAGGGTGAAGAAGCGGTCTCTGACTTTCGTGATCTTTCCGAGGTGCGGCAGGACTGGCTGTCGCGCTTCGAGGGCGAGAATTTCGTCGCTCTGCAATCCGACGCGACACTGATGGCGACCGCAATGCCCGCCGCCGCGCGCCTGTTCGCCGACAACTGCGCGGCCTGCCACGGCACGAACGGGCAGGGAGGGCCGGGCTTTCCGGTCCTGTCGGACGAAACATGGCTGTGGGGTGACGACACGGAAGAAATCGCCACGACCATTCGCCACGGCATCAATACCGAAGATCCTGACACCCGCTATGCCGAAATGCCGGCCTTTGACTGGATGGAGCGGTCTGATCGGTTAGCCTTGGCCGAATTCGTTTCCGAGATGCCCGGTGGAGCTGTCGATTTCGAAAGCTCCGTGGGCACGGTCTTCGCAGAGAATTGCAGTTCGTGCCACGGTTCGACAGGGGCAGGCGGTCTCGAAATCGGCGCACCGTCCCTCACGGATGAGGCTGTGATCTATGGACAGAACCCGGGAACGGTGATGCAAACGCTCCGACGCGGCCGCCACGGGGTGATGCCGGCCTGGAATGGCCGACTGTCAGAGGCCGAAATCAACCTTCTGGCGCTTTACGTGGCCCGGCTTGGCCAGCCAGCAGGGGGCGGGCAATGAAGCCGGCCGTACAAAAACGGCTGGCGATCAGCGCCGCTCTGGCCGCAGTTCTGCTTTTTCTCGGTGCGAATGCGCATCTGCTGGCCGTAGCCCTGCAATCACAGCCGGACTGTCGCGAAACCGCCGGAGCGATGCCGGCCAGGCGGTCCTGCTGAAAAGGAGAACGGGATGCTGGAACCACTACCGACCCTTCGCAATCCGGACCGGTCTGCCTCACCCTATGCGCGCGACCTGCCAGCATCTTCGGCGGCGGACTGGTTGCAGGCAGGATGGCGTGATGTCCGGCAGGCGCCTTGGTCAAGCCTTGCCTATGGGCTATTCCTGACATTGGTGTCCTACGCGGTCCTCTGGGCGCTTCACGTAAGCCATCTTTTGTATCTCGCGCTGCCCGCGATCTCAGGGTTCCTGATTGTCGGCCCGTTCCTGGCGATCGGACTCTACGAGAAGAGCCGCAGGCAGGCGCAGGGTCAACAGGTTGCGTTTTCCGACATGCTGGTGTTCCGGCCGTCGTCAGGAGGGCAATTGGCCTATGCCGGACTGCTGCTTGGCCTTCTCATCCTGTTCTGGCTCCGGGCGGCAGATCTTCTCTATGCACTGTTTTTTGGCCTTATCCCGTTCCCCGGCGCGGAGGAGGCGTTGACCAATGTGTTGACGACGCCCCGGGGATGGGCGCTGATCGCAACAGGCACGCTGGTGGGCGGGCTGTTCGCAGCCTTCGCCTTTGCGATCAGCGCCTTCTCCATTCCTATGCTGGTCTCGCGTAAGTCCGATGCGCTGACCGCGATGGGGCTGAGCTTTGTCATGACCGTGCAGAACCTGCGCCCCATGTTGGCCTGGGGTGTGGTCGTCGCCTTCGGAATAGGTCTGTCGGCGGTTACCGGCCTCGTTGGGCTGATCGTCCTTTTTCCGGTTCTCGGTCATGGCACCTGGCATGCCTGTCAGGCGATAGCCGATGGGCAATGAGCCTCCTACTGCTCATACCTCTTTCGATCGGACTCGGTCTGATCGGTCTTTGCGCCTTCTTTTGGGCGCTCAAGAACGGACAGTTCGATGACCCTGATGGTGCCGCGTGGCGCATCATCCCCCCTCATCACCCACTCGAAATGGAAGGAAAACCCGATGGCAGATTGGCTACCGACACTTAAAACGGCAACGCCCGAAGAGGGCTATGACCTTGCGGTAAAGCTTGCACGCGTCGCTGTGAAGCTGACCCAACCAGACGCCGAGGTGCGCGACCGGTTGCGGCCGGAATACGCCGAAGACTCCGATGCCCTTATCGCTGTCAGCCAGGTGGTCGCGACGCATTTCGCAACCGTGGCGGCGGCGAATGGTTATTGGCGAGACATGACATGAGCGAAGTTGAGCGACGCGGGAACCAATTCGTCGTCGACGCGCTGGTTCTGGCCGACGCGTTTGACCTGTCCGTCGAAGAAACCCGTCACCGGATGCAAGGCAGGCAGATCGCATCTCTTTGCGAGACGGGAGAGGGTGAGGACGCGGGCCGTTGGCGATTGACATTCCGTCACCAGGGCCGCGCCCTGCGGTTGATCGTCGATAGGCGTGGCGAGATTCTGGGAAAGAGCACGTTTCCGGTCGGTCATCCGAACAGGGCTGCCCAAGCAAGATAACATGGAACCTGCCACAACCAGGCGGGCCAAAACCTGACGGCGAAACATTTCTGCGAACCTTTCTGACTCTGGCGCATCAAAGAGACAGGTGCCCACGACTGTGGCACCTCAGACATTGAAAGGAAGTAAAATGAAATCCGCTCTCACTCTCGCCGCGATCGCGCTCACTTTGTCCACGGGCAATGCCCTTGCCCATGACGAGGACGTGCTGCAGATGTCGCCCCCGGGCGCCCCCTATATCCAGGTCAGCGATGCGCTGCCCCTGCCGGAATTCATCCCGGGTCTCGGCACGCTGTTCGTTGACCCGGATACGCTCCCAGCCGGCCCGTTCCTGGCCTATGGCCATGACGGCAATCTCTCGGCCACGGTTTACATGACGCCTTTGGAAGACCTGCAGAGCGGCACCTCCTATGACGGGCTGGCGGTCGGCAATCACACGGTTTCATCCGTCGACATCTACTTCAACGCCGGGCATCCTGGCGTGGACAGGCCCCATGCCCATGTCGTGCTGTTCCACGACGAGGATGCCAAATCGAGGCTTGCGGAATGACGCCGGGCCGCAGAGAGTTTCTTATGGTCGGGGGTGGCGTGATCGCCACCCTCGGCTTTCCGCGCGTCACATTGGCGGGCCCTGGTGAAACCATTGAGATGAAGGGAACCGCACGGGGAGAGCATGTCTGGTTCGCACCGGTTGGCCTTGCGGTGGCCCCGGGCACGACCGTACGTTTCGTGAACCGAGATCCCGGGAACAGCCATACCGCGACCGCCTACCATCCGGACATTTTTGATCGGCAACGGCGTATTCCGGAACAGGCCGTCGCGTGGGACAGCGACTTCCTGCTGCCCGGTGAGAGTTTCGAGGTCACGCTGACGGTTTCCGGTGTCTACGATTACTATTGCCTGCCGCATGAAATGGCAGGAATGGTTGGCCGGATCTTGGTCGGTCAGCCAACCGATCAGGGATGGGAGGGGGCGGCGGGCGACAGCGACGATCTTGAGCCCGAGGCGCTTGCAGGATTTCCGCGGGTGGAAGACATCATCGCCCGCGGCCGGATCCTGCGGGAGGAATACGAATGACCAATCTGTCCCGGCACCGGGTCGATCAACACCAGATCATCGACGAAACGATCAGCGAGGGCGACCTGCTGGCGGCTGCGGCTGCACGTTCTGAACCCGCGGTCCGGGAACTGATCCGGCGCAACAACCCTCGGCTGTTCAGGGTCGCAAGGGGGATCGTTGCGACGGATGCCGAAGCCGAAGATGTGGTGCAGGAAACCTATCTCGCAGCGTTTCGACTTCTGGACAGCTTTCGCGGAACCTCTGCTTTTTCGACCTGGATCACACGCATTGCGATCAATACCGCCCTGATGCAACTGCGTCGAAAGCACCCGGAGGAGGAGTACGATACGGTGAATGAGAACGATGGGACTTCCGTTACGCCTTTTCCGGGAATGGTCTCTGAAACCGCCGAGACCATGCATGGGCGTCAGCAGCTTCGACGGATCCTTGAAGAGCTGGTAGACTGTCTGCCCCACGAATTGCGTCTCGTGTTCGTCCTGAGCGAAACGGAAGGCATGACGCAGAAAGAGATCGCCCGCGACCTGGAACTCAACCCGATTACGGTCAAAACCCGGCTGTTCCGGGCACGCCGCTGGTTGCGACAGGATCTGGAGCGCCGGGTGAAAGGGGGCTTTGATGCCATCTATCCCTTCGATGGTGCACGTTGCGCCAACATGGCGGACCGCGTTGTGCGGGGTTTGACCAGGCAGGGCCATCTAAAAAAGAGATAGACACTCTCCAGAAGCCATGCTGGCCGCGAGATCCTCCTTCAGACCTCTGATGGCATTCAAGCTCGAGCTCAGGTATGGATCGATGAAAGACTTTGCAGGTCACTCGATCCAAACTTGACGTAATTGAGCCTTACCTCGAGATTTCTCCCGCCAACACCGCTCGTCCGTGCACGGCCAAGGTCGCTGAAAACCTCTGGCACCCAAACTTGCGGATCACATCGAGTACCCGCGCTTCGT
>CAYGNB010000185.1:0-6703 GCA_964351135.1 uncultured Rhodobacterales bacterium
CTGGTGATCGCAGTTGGTGTGCCGGTGGCTGTCTATGCGGTACATGAATATTATCAGCCTCTTGATGTGCTGGCCGAACGCGTGATGAACAAGCTGCATATCCGGTGGTGAGCCGACGGTGGCGACCGCG
Source organism: uncultured Rhodobacterales bacterium (assembly GCA_964351135.1). Lineage (GTDB taxonomy): Bacteria > Pseudomonadota > Alphaproteobacteria > Rhodobacterales > Rhodobacteraceae > Pukyongiella. The sequence continues at coordinate 131 of CAYGNB010000185.1, forward strand.
AAAGGAGACGGGATGGAAAAGCTGCAGGCGGCGATCGAAAAGGCGCGCAACGCGCGGCAGCGCCGTGGCGGTACGACCTCGGACTCGACAACATCAGAGCCCGTTTCCGGTGCGGATCTGAACGCCGCTCCCCGTCCGGAGGCCCGTTCGTCGGAGCTTCGGCAGCCCGTGACACCCCCTGACCGTCCCGCTGTTTCGGGGCAACCTGCCGAGGAACCGGCTGAACAGGAAGTGCAGAGCGGCCCCTGGGAACGGCTCTGCCCGATGGAGATCACCGAGAAGACGATCCGCAGCCACCGGCTGGTGGCCTACCGGTCAGGGCCGGATGCAGCGCCGTTCGATCTGTTGCGCACCCGTATCCTGCAGCAGGCCAAGTCCCATGACTGGACCCGGGTGGCGCTGATTTCGCCGGAACCGGGGACCGGTAAATCCACCCTGACCGCCAATGTCGCCTTCAGCCTCGGTCGCCGCACCGATCTGCGGTCGATGGTGTTCGATCTCGATCTGCGCCGGGCCGGTTTGTCGCGCAATCTTGCCCAGAGCCGGGGGCATTCCATGGCTGATGTGCTGGCCGGCGAAATCGGCTTTGTCGCGCATGGGGTGCGCTATGGCGACAATGTCGCCTTCGGGCTGAATGACGGTCCGGTGCGCAACCCGTCGGAAATCCTGCAGAGCAGCAAGGCAACGGAGATTCTTGATGGAATCCAGGCCGATTTCCAGCCCGACATCATGCTGTTCGATCTGCCGCCGCTGATGGCCAGCGATGAAGCGCTCGGGTTTCTCGGCAACGTGGATTGTGCCTTGCTGCTGGCCGAAGCGGGCAAAACCACACCGGATCAGATCGACGTAGCCGAACGGCAGTTGGGTGAACTGACCAACGTGATGGGCGTGGTGCTGAACAAGTGCCGTTATGCCAGCGAAACCTATGGCGACTATGGCTGACGACGCGACGTGCCCTGCCGCAATTTCGGCAGCGGTTATCATTCCCCACTATAACGATGTGGTGCGGTTGCGTCGTGGCTTGAGGGCGCTGAAGGAGAATGATTGCCGCCGCACCGAGATCGTGGTGGTGGATAACGGGTCGACCCAGTCTCTGGAACCGCTGCAGGCGGAGTTCCCCGAAGTGCGGTTCCTGCATGAGGAAACACGCGGAGCGGCGGCGGCGCGCAACCGGGGTGTGGCCGAGACCACCGCGCCACTGCTGTTTTTCATCGATGCCGATTGCGTTGCCGCGCCGGATTGGCTGGCCACCGCGCGTTGCGTGGCCGGTCGGGCTGACCTGATCGGTGGCCGGGTGGATGTGTTCGACGAAACCCCGCCGCCGCGTAGCGGTGCGGAAGCCTTCGAGACGGTCTTTGCCTTTGACTTCCGCAATTATATCGAAGTGCAGGGGTTTACCGGGGCCGGGAACATGATCACGCGACGCGATGTGTTCGACGCGGTGGGTCCGTTTCGTGGAGAGCGGGCCGAGGACGTGGATTGGAGCCGCCGTGCTGTGGCGATGGGGTTCAGGTTGCTCTACGAGGACACGCTGGTGGTGGCACATCCGTCGCGCTCGGACTGGCCGGCGCTACGGGCGAAATGGCGGCGTACCACGCGCGAGATGTGCGCCACCAACGGCGATCACCCGCGTGGTCGGCTGCGGTTGGCGGTGCGGGCGCTGGCGATGCCGGCCAGCGTGCTGGTGCATCTGCCACGGGTGTTGTTCAGCCCGAATCTGGCCAGCCTCGGTGAACGGCTCCGCGGGGCTGCGACCCTGGCCCGGCTGCGGCTGCAGCGGATGATCTGGATGCTGCGCCAGGCGGTTGGGCTGTCAATCTGATTTCATTTAAAAGCTGGTCTGCGACTGGGTGCGCTTCTGTGACCCATGGCATTGAAAAAGCCCGCCCGCATTTTGCGGACGAGCCTGTCTATTTCCTGTCTGGCCCGGATCAGCTCCGGGACCGGCCTTTTATCAGGCCGGCACTGCCGACATGTTGCCGCTGTTGCGCCGACGGCGCAGCAGAGCCAGACCACCCAGGCCGCCGATCAGCAGCAGGCCGCTGGCCGGCAGTGGGGCCGGAGCCATCGTGGTTGCCGGATTGCCGGTGAAGGTGGCACCAGAAGTGAAGCTGCTACCCCAGCTGGAGAAGTTTCCACCCTCCATATCCACGGCAAGCTTGGAGCCTTGCGCGAATTCCAGGTCCGGGGTGTTGCTCCACGCCAGAACCCCGTCAACGAAGGTGCCGAAGAACCAGCCCTTGCCGACGACGGCACCGCCGGTTGCGGTGGTGCTGGTCGGGTCCGGCGCGGAGAAGGCCAGCTCTACAGAAACGTTGTAAGCGCCTCCGGTCCAGGTGGCACCGCCATAGGTCCAGTTGATGAAGTTGTCGATTTCCCAGCTGTCGCCAGCCGAGGTCGGGGTCCAGCTGGTGGCGATGGAATTGTTGAAATCCGCCGAGAGATTGTTGTTGGTGCCCGAAATGCTGATGCTGGAAGCACCGAGATCGAGTTCGAAAGTCGGGTAGGTTGCCGCCGAAACCGGAACGGCCCCCAACAGGGCCACGGCAAGAATACCAAGGAATCGCTTCATAGAATATTGTCCCCTTTGACACGGTACTGGTTCTCACGGTGAAAATAACTCGATTGGGAATATGCTGTCACGCATTTTTCCAGCACTCTCACCCAATTTTCTTTGATTTTCGCCTACTTCTGGAGCGTCGGGGAGAGATGGGGGCGGTAACACACCCACGAGGAGAGTCGTGTTTTGCGGCGTATCTCTTTGCGGGAGTTGCCGTTGGGTCAGCGAAGCCTTGCCGTTTCAGGAAACGAATCAGGCGGATATCCGCCCAAAAAAGACTCCCGGTCGCAGGAGGCGCCGGGGGTCGTGTATCGATTTTTTTGGTTGGCTCAGGCGAGCGCGGCTGCGGGTTCCCCTGCCCCGCGCCGACGGCGCAGCAGGGCTAGGCCTCCCAAGCCGCCGAGCAACAGCAGGCCGCTCGCTGGCAGCGGCACTGGCGCTGCCGGGTTGCCGGTGAATGTAACCCCGGAAGTATAGCTGTTGCCGAGTGCGAAGATGAAACCGCCCTCAAGATCCACGTCGAGCACGGAGCCCTGTGCGAATTGCAGCGGCGGGGTGTCGTTCCAGGCCAGGATGCCGTTGGTGACCGTGCCGCTCAGCGACCCAACAATGGTGCCGCCATTGGCGGTTGTTGAGGCCGGGTCCGGCTGCGAGAACACCAGGTCGACGCTCACGAGAAAGGCCTGGTAGCCGCTGTCCGCCGCATAGGTCCAGTCGATGAAATTGCTGATTTCCCAGCTGTCGTCGGAGGCGGTCGGGGTCCAGGATGTTTCTGCGGAATCGTTGAACGTCGCCGTCAGATCACATCCGCCGAGGCAGCGCGAAAAGGCGGAAGTGATGGTGATGTTCGACGCGTCCAGATCCAGCACGAAGGTCGGATAAGTCGCTGCTGAGGCCGTGCCGGCAAAGGGAAGCATCCCAATGAGGGCGACGACAAGGGTACTCATAAAACGTTTCATCTGCACAGTCCTGATAACAAATACACTCGTTCTTCCGATCCAATATACCGGAAAAGGCCAGGCGCACCATACTGCTACGGCCAACAAAGTGTATTTTTTTCGTGTTTCTCACGAATTGTTCACATCTTGCGGGGCGAGATGACATCCTATGCGGTGATGTGTGCGGTCGCGGTCGCGTGAGACGTGTGTCCGGTACGGCCTTATGATAACAAAGAAGGCCGGAATGATGTTTCAATCCGGTCCTGTTTGTGCCTTTCTTGGCGCGGATTCTGACCCGGTGGGTGACTGATATTTCGAAGCGGCAATTTAGGTAGGGTGTGGTTGTATGAAGGTTGCTATTTTGGGTCTCGGCTATGTTGGATTTACGTCGGCCTGCTGTATCGCCAGCACAGGGCATGAGGTGATCGGCATCGATGTCAGTGCGCGCAAGGTGCGTGATGTGCTGGCCGGCAAGACCCCGATCGTGGAACCGGAAGTGGCCGAAATGCTGGCCGAGGGGTTGGCGGCGGGGCGTATCAGGGCCGATACCGCACTGGGGGATCATCTGGAGGGCTGTGATCTGGCGCTTGTCTGCGTCGGCACGCCTTCGGCAGCGGACGGTTCACACAACATGGGCTTCGTGGCCGATGTCACCCGTCAGATCGCTGCGGCGCTGCAGCCTCGGGCTGATCGGCGACGGGCACGGCCGCTGGTGGTGGCCTATCGGTCCACCTTCCGGCCCGGCACGGTCGAGGAACTGGTGTTGCCGATCTTCGACGCGGTCCTGGGGTCGGATCGACCCGATCTGGTCGAGGTCGTCTATAACCCCGAATTCCTGCGCGAAGGTTCGGCTGTGCGGGATTACTTTGCGCCGCCCAAGATCGTTACCGGCACCCATGACGGGGAGCCGAACCCGGTGATGGCGGAGTTGAACGAAGGTATTGAGGCACCGCTCTTTGTCACCGGATACCGGGCAGCCGAACTGACCAAGTTCGTCGATAATGGCTGGCACGCGGTAAAGGTGGCGTTCGCCAATGAAATCGGTCGTACCTGCCTGGCGCTCGGTATCCCGGCGCGGCAAGTGCACGAGATTTTCGTGGCCGACACCAAATTGAACATATCGCCTTATTATCTGCGACCGGGCGGTGCCTTTGGCGGCTCTTGTCTGCCCAAGGATGTGCGTGCGCTGCAACAGATTGCCGCCGATACCGGGGCCAACCTGCATCTGGTGGATTCGCTGTTGCGATCGAACGAAGCACATAAGCATCGCCTGTTCGAATATGCCGTGCAGGGGCTGGAACCGGGTGCGCGCGTTCTGCTGGCGGGGCTGGCTTTCAAGGCGGGTACCGATGACCTGCGCGAAAGCCCCAACGTGGACCTGGCGCGCAAGCTGTTGGCGGCAGGGTTCGACCTGGAAATCTTCGATCCCGCGATTGACGCGTCCAAGCTGGTGGGCGCCAACCTGGGGTATGCATTCAGTCACTTGCCGGTGTTGGAGAAATTGCTGGTGGACCGGGCGCATGTGGAAGCGACGCCTTATGCGCGGGTGATTGCCACCAACGCGACCGCCGCGGCGTTGGATCTGCCTTCGGACACAGAAATTCGTAACATTGCGGCACTGCCATGACCATGACCTCCGGAAGCCCTGACGCCGGGTCGGCAGCCGGTCCCGACGAGGCCTCTGCCCCGGTGGCTATGCCGCGGCTGGAGGCCGTTCGCGCTGCCCGTCCGCTGCAAGGCCGCAAAGTTCTGATCATTGTCGAAAACCTGCCTTTGCCGTTTGACCGGCGGGTCTGGCATGAATGCCGGACCTTGCGGGCCGCGGGGGCGGAGGTGGCGGTGATCTGCCCCACCGGCAAGGGGTACGAGGCGCGCTACGAGGAAATCGAGGGCGTGCATATCTATCGGCATTCGCTGCCTGTGGATGCTAGCGGCGCTGCCGGTTATCTGCTGGAATACGGGGCGGCGCTGTTTCATGAGATGCGGCTGGCGCTGCGGGTTGTACGCCGCCACGGCTTCGACACGCTGCAGGCCTGCAATCCGCCCGATCTGATCTTTCTCGTCGCCCTGCCCTTCAAGATTTTCGGCCGGCGGTTCATCTTCGATCATCACGATATCAATCCGGAACTCTATGAGGCCAAGTTCGGTCGTCGCGGGTTTTTCTGGCGACTGATGGTGTTGTTCGAACGGCTGACCTTTCGCACTGCCGATGTCGTGATTTCGACCAATGAAAGCTACCGGGAGATAGCGTTGAGCCGCGGGGATGTGGCGGCGGAGGACGTGTTTGTGGTCCGCTCAGGGCCCGATCTGAGCCGGCTGACCGTGACCGAACCCAATCCGGACTGGAAAAACGGACGGGCGCATATGGTTGGCTATGTGGGCGTGATGGGAGACCAGGAGGGGATCGACCTGCTCCTCGAGGCGGCCCGCGAGATCGTACAGGACCGCGGTCGGGATGTGCAATTCGTCCTGGTAGGCGGCGGGCCGGCGCTTGATGGGCTGAAGGCGCAGGCCATTGAACTGGGGCTGCGCGATCATGTCACCTTCACCGGTCGGGCGCCCGACGAGGTGTTGTTCGAGGTGCTGTCCAGCGCCGACATCTGTGTGAACCCGGACCGGGTGAACCCGATGAATGACAAGTCCACCATGAACAAGATTCTGGAATACATGGCGTTTTCAAAGCCGATCGTACAATTCGATGTGACCGAAGGACGGTTTTCCGCCGGTCCTGCATCGCTTTACGCAGCGCCCAACGACACTGGCGACATGGCGGCAAAGATAACCGAGCTTCTGGACGATCCCGAACGTTGCGCCGAAATGGGCCGGCTCGGCCGACACCGGGTGGAACGTGAGCTCAATTGGGACTGCCAGGTGGACAGTCTGATTGCCGCCTATCAGAGGGCAGCGGCCAAACGGCCCTGAGACCGGATCACATAGGCACGAATTCAGGCAGGGATGGCAGCGCCTGGCGGATGAAGCCCTGCAACCGTGCATCGGCGGCCGATTCCGGTTCGTTCGGTGCGATCGGGGTGATGAACCGGACCAGGGCCCCGTCGGTGCGCCCTTTCACCAGCC
>CAYGNB010000186.1:0-3015 GCA_964351135.1 uncultured Rhodobacterales bacterium
CCATTCCAGAAAATAGCCAACGGTGATCTCCCGCGCCTGCACCGCGCCGCCGATCAGCAGCGCGAGCCCGGTTGTCGCGCCCATGAGCATCTTGGGTGCTTTCTTCGTCATTCTTCCTGTCTGCGGCCCGTCGGGGCCGTTAGTCTGGACGGTGGTCCGTCTCTGGAATGGCGGGTGCCCCGCGTCGCGATCGGACCCGAGCAGGCCAGAGCCATCAACGATTTTGTTTACCCGCTTGTCACGGCTGTCAGCCATTTTTCGGCCGGAATGGCTCAAACGCAAACACTTTCAATGGCATATCGGGATTGTGCCGACGATTTCGTCATCCCCGGCATCAAATTGGCACTAAATCGGCTTCAAAACTGGACCTATCGCAACCCGCATAACAAGGCGCATTGTTCGGGGCAGACCGACTCTGGCGCCAGACGCCCGAGACGCGACTTGTAGCTCCCGAACCGAAAGGACCCGTCATGGACGGCACGTTCAACGAAAACGACATCAGCCACATCGTCGAGGCCGACAAGGCCCATGTCTGGCATCACCTGATCCAGCACAAGCCGTTCGAAACCAACGATCCGCGCATCATCCTCGAAGGCAAGGGGATGCGGGTCTGGGACCAGAACGGCAAGGAATATCTCGACGCCGTGTCGGGCGGGGTCTGGACCGTCAACGTGGGCTATGGGCGTGAAAGCATCGCCAAGGCGGTCTACGATCAGCTGATGAAGCTCTGCTATTTCGCGCAGACCGGTGGCTCGATCCCCGGATCGCTCTTTGCAGAGAAGCTCATCGACAAGATGCCGGGCATGAGCCGGGTCTACTACACCAACTCGGGGTCCGAGGCGAACGAGAAGGTGTTCAAGATGGTGCGCCAGATCGCCCACAAGCGGTACGGCGGCAAGAAGCACAAGATCCTGTACCGCGACCGCGACTATCACGGCGGTACACTGGCGACCATGTCCGCCGGCGGGCAGGACGAACGGGTGATGCAATACGGCCCGCTGGCGCCGGGTTTCGTCCGGGTGCCCCATTGCATGGAATACCGGGCCCAGTGGGATCTGACGGGCGAGGAATACGGGCGCCGCGCCGCCGATGCCATCGAAGAGGTCATCCTCGCCGAAGGGGCCGACACGGTGGGCGCGCTCTGCCTCGAACCCGTGACCGCCGGCGGCGGTGTCATCACCCCCCCGCCCGGCTATTGGGAACGCGTCCAGGAAATCTGCAAGAAATACGACATCCTGCTGCATATCGACGAGGTGGTGTGCGGCATCGGGCGCACCGGCACCTGGTTCGGCTACCAGCAATACGGCATCAAGCCGGATTTCGTGACCATGGCCAAGGGCGTCGCCTCGGGCTATGCGGCCATCGCCTGCTGCGTGACCACCGAAGAGGTGTTCGACCTGTTCAAGGACAACGCCGAGGATCCGCTGAACTATTTCCGCGACATCTCGACCTTTGGCGGCTGCACCGCGGGCCCGGCGGCCGCGCTGGAGAACATGCGCATCATCGAGGACGAGAACCTGCTGGATAACTGCACCAGCATGGGCGACCGGATGATGGGCAACCTCGAAGCGCTGATGGAAAAACACAAGATCGTCGGCGACGTGCGCGGCAAGGGCCTGTTCCTGGGTGCCGAACTGGTGCTCGACCGCAAGACCAAGGAACCGGTTCCCGAAAAGACCATCGCGCAGGTGTCGGCCGAATGCGCCGCGCAGGGCGTCATCATCGGGTCGTCGAACCGGTCGGTTCCGGGGCTGAACAACGTGCTGTGCTTCTCGCCCGCGCTGATCGCCACGCCGGACGACATCGACCAGATCACCGATGCAGTGGATGTGGCGCTGACCCGCGTCTACGGCTGATCGCTTGCCGGCCCCGGTTCAGCCGGGGCCGGCACTGCCGCCTCGGCGGTTCCCGTGACAAACGAAAAACAGTCGCCCGTCATGTGACAATCCCAGGCGCGATGCGCCACCATCGCCAGGTTGATCAGCACGAACAGCAGGAAAAAGGCATGGCGGCGGAAATACTCCGGCCAGGATGACTTGTTCGATCCGCGCTCGCCCGCCTGTCCGCGATCGTCACCGGCATCCAGCGATTTGCTCCAGTCCGCCAGCCCGTCATTCGAGTTGCGGCTGCGCAGGAACCTCTCCCATCCCATCGGACCGGCGCCCGATAACCGGTAGAGATACATCTCCAATGACCTGATGTAGTTGCCCATTAGCCCGATATGGCGGCTCACGAAGTAAGCGTCGAAATAGGTCACGACCGCAAAGGCCAGCGATCCCAGCGCCAGGCTGAACGCAATCTCGGCGCGCAGGGAAATTGAGTTCTGCCCGACGCCGGGCAACGGCAGCACCCCGATATAGATCAGGATCAGGGTGACGAAAGTCACCAGTTGCACCCGCCGCTTCATGGATTCGATATCGGCATCCTTGCGGGCGATTTCTTCTTTCAGCGCATCGAATTCGCGCAGGGCAAAACTCTGTTCGGTCCGCTCCGCGCCGCTGCTTCCGCCTTTGTCACTCATACCGCCCCCGAACATGCCACCATGTCGGGGACGGTAACGCCCTCATGTCCTGCGATGCAACCGGGTCAGATAAGCATCTGGAACAGCAGCCCCGACAGGATTGCACCGCAGACCCCGAGACCCAGATAGGTGGCAAAGACCCTGGGTTTCACCAGCGACCACACCGCGGTCATGGCAGGGATCGAACTGACGGCCCCCGCGACCATGAAGGCCATCGCGGCGCCCGCGCTCATCCCCTGTTCGATCAGCCCTGCCAGCATCGGCGGCGCGACATAGGAATTGAGGTATGCCGGCATCCCCACCAGCGCCGCGATGCCGATGGGCACCACGCCGTCGCCGCCCACCGCACCGGCGATCAGTTCGGCCGGAACGTAATGCACCAACAGCGCTTCGAGCACGTAGGCGAAGGACAGCCATTTCAGCAGGAACAACCCGTTTTCCAGCAGCTCGGCACGGAATTGCGCGCGGCGTGGAGCTTCCTCCCAGAACCGCCA
>CAYGNB010000186.1:3115-6700 GCA_964351135.1 uncultured Rhodobacterales bacterium
GCCAGCCCCCCGATCAGCGCCGCGGCGATGATCATGCGCGTCTCGCGCCCCTCGAAGGCGCGGGCAACCATCTGCTCGGCCCCGGTCGCCTTGAGCCACGCCAAAAGCGCCACCGCCACCACGATATAGGGCAGCGTGCTGCCCAGCGCGCGTAGGGCGAACTCCACCGTCGCGATCAGGTTGGACGGGTCCAGCAGCGCCACACCCGCCAGCGCGACACCAATCAGGGCCCAGGGCGATTTCAGTCGCGCCGCATATGCACGCCAGGCCACGCCAATGTTCTGTGTCGTGTCAGCCATCGTTTGCCGCCCTCTTGCAGTCGTCCGCGCAACATTCGCTCAGTATGAATTGCGCGAGATTTTCCAGCTCATCGAAACAGGCCCGGTTGATCGTGGCCCGCCCGGCACGTTCCTGCTCCACCAACCCGGCGCCCGCGAGGAATTTCAGATGGTGGGCGAGCGTCGAGGGCGCGATCCCGGTACGGTTCTGAATTTCGCCCACTGTCAGGCCGGCATGCCCCGCCCGCACCAGCGCCTTGACGACCTGCAGCCGCGCCTCCGATCCCATGGCCGCGAACCCGGCCGCCGCTGTTTCCCACATCGGTTATCTCCATTAAACTAGATTTATAGTTATATTGGAGCCCCCGGCCCGTCAAGCCGAAAAACATTTTGACAAAGGTCCTCACGGGACAAGGATGAGGCAGCCTGCCCTCTCCGGGTCTGGCGCAAGGGAGGATCGGATCATGCGGCGTGAAAAATACGAGGCAACGCAGGCCGCGTTGCAGTTCGAGGATGCATTGGCGGCGCTCGACGCGGCGGTGCGCAGCCGTGACTTCGCACGCGCCAAGCTGGACAAGCTCGGCACGCAGATGGCCGACCTGATCGAAACCTTCGACGGCACCCCGAATGCGCGGGCGCTGTCGGCCCTGAAATCGCTTCGGCACAAGTTCCGCTTTGCCGAAAAGGCGCTGGAGCGCACGCAGGCGGATTGCGCCCGGGCCCGGCGCGCCTATGACGACCTCCACGAGGTCTATGTCGAATCGATGGACCGGATGCATCACTATCTGGTCGCCCAGCAGGAAGAGCTGGATGTGGCGCACCGCATCTCGGCCGCGTCCGAACGCGCGTTCACGACGGTGGTGGCCGAGGTCCTGAACAGAACCGACCGCCCCGACGAAAGGGACCTGTTCAAGAGACCTGACGAGTCTTACGACTACATCCCCTTTGCCGTTCCCAAATATCTGGAAACGCTGATCCGGCTGGATACGTTGCTCAGCAATGACCCCGATTACGACGACGCCAATCTGCGCCATCGGCCGGTGTCCTATCTCGAAGTCGGTTGCGGCCACGGGCGCAACATTCTGCTGACCCGTGCGGCGCGGCTGATCCATGTCGGCGACTATCACGGCTTCGACATCAATCCCGATCTGGTCGAACTGGGTCGCAAGGCCTTTGGGCTGAATGGCACGATACAGGTGGCGGATGCGCTGGATTACGACTATGCGCCGCATGACGTGATCTTTTCCTACCGGCCGATCCGCACCGCAGAACTGCAGGCGCGGCTCGAGGCGCGCATTGCCGAAACGATGCCCATGGGGTCCTATCTGATCGCCCCGCTGGCCGAGGATCTGACGATCTATCCCGAACTCAGCCGCGTCTGCACGGCGCTGGACATCTGGAAGAAAACCGGCTGACTGGCGTTAAGTCCAGATTGCGCGCTATATAAGTCCAGCCTAATCTGCGCGCATGGCAATCCCGGTCGAGACCCTTTTCCTCAGCCCCGACGGACAGGGCACGCTTCAGGCGCGCATCCAGCAGATGGTTGCCGAAGGCATCCTGTCGGGGAGGTTCCGCCGGGGCGAGAAACTGCCATCCTCCCGCAAGCTTGCCACCCATCTCGGCGTCAGCCGCATCACCGTCACGCTGGCCTATACCGAGCTCCTCGCCAACGACTACCTGACCTCGCGCGGCCGGTCCGGTTACTTTGTGTCCGACAGCGCGCCCGTGCCACCCGTCTATACGCCCCCCGAACGCGGGCCGGACGGCGTGAACTGGGATCGCGCCATCATCCAGCGTTTCACCGGCGGCGACACGCCACGCAAACCGCTGGACTGGCAGAACTATCGCTATCCGTTCATCTACGGCCAGCCGGATGCAACGCTGTTCGATCACTCAAACTGGCGGCTTTGCGCGTCGCGGGCGCTGGGGCAGAAGGATTTCGCGGCGCTCACCGCGGATGTCTACGACGCAGACGACCCGATGCTGGTGGATTTCATCGCGCGCCACACCCTGCCCCGGCGCGGCATCACCGCGCGGCCCGATGAAATCCTGATCACCATGGGTGCCCAGAACGCCCTGTGGCTGGCGGCCCAGTTGCTGTTGTCCGGCAATCGCCGCGCGGTGATCGAAAACCCCTGTTACTACGCCCTGCGCGACATGGTCACCCAGACCGGCGCCACCGTCCTGCCGTGCGCGGTCGATGGCGACGGCCTGCCGCCCGACACGGTGCCGGACGGTACCGATGTGATCTTTACAACGCCCAGCCACCAATGCCCCACCACTGCCACCATGCCACGCGATCGCCGCCTGTCGCTGCTGCGCCGCGCCCGCCGGATCGGAGCGCTGGTGGTCGAGGACGACTATGAATTCGAGATGTCGTTTCTCGCCCCGCCATCGCCCGCGCTGAAATCGCTCGACCGCGATGGGCGGGTGATCTACGTGGGCAGCTTTTCCAAACCGCTGTTTCCGGGGCTGAGGCTGGGCTACATGGTCGGCTCCGAACCCTTCATCCGCGAGGCCCGCGCCCTGCGCGCCGGTATGTTGCGCCACCCGCCGGGCCATATTCAGCGCACGGCGGCGCATTTCCTCAGCCTGGGTCACTACGATGCGCAGATCCGCCGCATGGCCCGCACGCTGCATGGCCGCAGACAGGCCGTCGAGGCGGCGGTGGCCGAACATGGGCTGACCATCGCCGGGCGCGGGGTCTATGGCGGGTCGTCGCTCTGGATGCGGGCGCCCGAGGGCACCGATATGTCACGGCTGTCCGACGACCTGCGCCGGACCTCGGTCCTGATCGAACCCGGCGCGCCCTTCTTTGCCGGTCCGGACCGCCCGCACAACTATTTCCGGCTCGGTTATTCGTCGATCCCGCGCGACCGCATCGCCCCCGGCATCGCGCATATCGCCGCCGCAATCGCCACCGAAGACGGCGGCGCCCTCTGAGCCACCGTGACGGGTTCCGCGCGCAGAATGGCAGACATGCGATGGCGGGCCGTGTAAACCGGTGTCAGCTCATGGCCACGGTCACCGCCGTGGCCGCCACGATATCATCCACTGTCGCACCGCGGCTCAGATCGCAGACCGGGCGGCGGAACCCTTGCAGGATCGGTCCCAGCGCCTGTGCGCCGGCCAGTTCCTGGCAGAGCTTGTAGGCGATGTTGCCTGCGTCGAGCGAAGGAAAGACCAGCACGTTGGCATCCACCGCCTCCATTCCCTTGGTCCGAGCGATGGCGGCATTCAACGCCGCATCGGCCTGTACCGGCCCGGCAAACCCGGTGGCTTCCGCCGCCGCGCGGACCCGTTCGAC
>CAYGNB010000187.1:0-3933 GCA_964351135.1 uncultured Rhodobacterales bacterium
CACCGGGACAGCGCATCATGAACAAGTCCCCGGACGCCTTTCGCACCATCAGCGAGGTCGCGGATTGGCTGGGCTTGCAGGCCCATGTGCTGCGCTTCTGGGAAAGCAAGTTCGCGCAGGTCAAACCGGTGAAGCGCGCCGGCGGACGACGGTATTACCGCCCTGCCGACATGCAGCTGCTCGGTGGCATCAAAAAGCTGCTGCACGATGACGGGCTGACCATCAAGGGCGTCCAGAAAATCATTCGCGAACAGGGCGTTGCCCATGTGGCCGCGTTTTCGCAGCCGCTCGATGCGGTGTCAGCCCCAGCCGGGGACGATGGCGCCGACGAAAATGTCGTGCCATTGAAGCCTGCGCGCGGGGCGCCGCCCCTGCCGCCGAAATCAGACATTCCGCCCGAGCCGGAACCCGAGGATGACGACGATATCGTTGCCGAGACGGTGCCGGATACGCCCCCTGAGGGAGAGTTCGCGGTAGAAGAGCCTGAGGTCACCGAACCCGAGCCGATTGCAGCGCAGACGAGCGACGAACCGGAGCCGGTGGCGGTATCGGAACCTGAACCGGAACAGATTGCCCCCGAGCCCCCCGCCACCGCCCCCTCCCCGACCGTCGACGACGATCAGCCGGACCTGCCGAATGAAATCGCCGCTTCGACCGCGGAACCGGCTGTTGCAGAAGAGATCGAGGCACGGCCCGGAGCGCTGTCGCAGGTTGCGGAAATCGACAGCCTGACCGCCGCGCAGGCCGCCGAAATAGCGCCGCTCGCGCAGGCCTTGCGTCAGTGGCACGACCGCGCGGTGGCCGCTGGCGCAGCCTGAAGGATTCGCGGTGATTCCCTCTTGCCCTGCGCCCCAAAACGGGTATGAACACCCCATCGTCGGGCTATGGCGCAGCCTGGTAGCGCGTCCGTCTGGGGGACGGAAGGTCGCAGGTTCGAGTCCTGCTAGCCCGACCAAATCAATCCTCCCACCACTTATCCGCCGCGTTACCGCGCGCCAGCAGGAGGTCGCATGACAACCGCCCCGACCGGCGTCTGCCCCAACCAGATGATCGAGACGATGATTGCCGACGGCACCATCCGGGCCGAATCGGCAGTGCGCCCGGAACAGGTGCAGCCCGCCAGCCTCGATCTGAGGCTGGGCACGGTCGCCTATCGGGTCCGCGCCTCGTTTCTGGCTGGCGAGGATCGCAAAGTTACCGACCGGCTGTCCGAGTTCGAGATGCACCGGATCGACCTGTCCGACGGGGCCGTTCTCGAAAAAGGCTGCGTGTATCTCGTCCCGCTGATGGAATCGCTGGTGCTACCCGGCGAAGTTTCGGCGGTGGCGAACGCCAAGAGCTCCACCGGGCGGCTCGACCTGCTGACCCGTACCATCACCGATGGCGGTATCGAATTCGACCGTATCCCGGCCGGTTACAGCGGCCCGCTCTATGCCGAGATCTGCCCCCGGTCGTTTTCGGTACTGGTGCGGCCCGGGATGCGGCTGAACCAGATCCGGTTCCGGCGCGGGCAGGCCGTGCTCAGCGATGCCGAACTGGCCGCGCTGAATGCCGAAACGCCGTTGGTGGACGGCCCCGCCCTGATCCGCGACGGGCTGGGATTTTCGGTCGACCTGCAGCTGCCGGCCAGCGATCTGGACGGTTATCGCGCCAAGCCGCATACCGGTGTGATCGACCTCGACCGGATCGGGTATTACGACCCCGCAGAGTATTGGGAGGAGGTCCGGGCCGATGCGGGCCGGATCATCCTCGACCCCGGTGCGTTTTACATCCTTGTCAGCCGCGAGGCGGTGCATATCCCGCCCGACTACGCCGCTGAAATGGCGCCATATCTCGCCATGGTGGGTGAGTTTCGTGTGCATTATGCCGGCTTCTTCGACCCCGGTTTCGGCCACGCGCATGCGGGTGGTGCAGGGTCACGCGGCGTGCTGGAGGTGCGCTGCCACGAGGCTCCCTTTGTGCTGGAACACGGTCAGGTGGTGGGCCGGCTGGTCTATGAACGCATGGCCCAGGCGCCCAGCCGGCTCTACGGCGCGGGAATCGCGTCGAACTATCAGGGTCAGGGGCTGAAGCTGTCCAAACATTTCCGCGCGGCGGGTTAATCCGGTTTCCGCACCCAGCGCTGCAAAAGGTCCGGCCCGATGGCGCGCGTCTCGGCGGGATCGAACCGGGGTGCGGCCGCCAGCCGCTCCAGCCCCAGCGCCCCGATCGCGGGCAGCCCCTCGGCCCCGATTGCCAGCCCGGCGTTGAACACCGCCAGTTCGTCGACCAGATCCGCCGCCAGCAGCGACGCCGCCAGCGCGCTGCCACCTTCGCAGAACACCCGCGTCAGCCCGGCCCCGGCCAGTTGCCGCAGCAGGTCGGCCGGGTCAATCTGCACCCCGCTCAGTTCACAGGGGATCAACCGCGCGCCGAGCCCGCCCCAGGCCTTCAATCGCTCCGGGTCCGCACCGGCCCCGTGGCAAAGCCACAACGGAATATCGCCCGCGCTGCGCGCCAGTTGCCCCATCAGCGGCAGGTCCAGATGACGTGAAACGACCACGCGCACGGGTTGGCGGTCGATGCCCAGATCGCGCACCGTCAGCGACGGATCGTCGGCCCGAGCCGTGCCAGCCCCCACCATCACTGCGTCATGCCGCGCCCGCAGACCATGCACCGCGCGCCGGGCCAGCGGCCCGGTGATCCATTTGCTTTCGCCTGTGCCGGTGGCGATGCGCCCGTCGAAAGACGCCGCCAGTTTCAACGTCACCGACGGCCGGCCGGCTTCAACCCTGAGGAAAAACCCCGCATGGTCGCGGGCTGCCTCACCGGCCAGAACCCCGGTCGTGACTTCGACCCCGGCGGCCCGCAACATGTCGAAACCGCGCCCGGAAACCCGCGGGTCACTGTCGGATAACGGCGCGACCACGCGGGCGACACCGGCGTCGATCAGCGCCTCGGCGCAGGGCGGCGTTTCGCCGTGATGCGCGCAGGGTTCGAGCGTGACATAGGCGGTGGCACCGCGCGCGCCCGCACCGGCCTGCGCCAGCGCCCGGATTTCCGCGTGCGGTCGTCCGCCCGGCTGCGTCCAGCCGCGCCCGATGACACGGCCATCCCGGACAATGACGCACCCAACCGCGGGATTGGGCCAGCAATTGCCCTGTCCGCGCCGCCCCAGACCAAGAGCCGACGCCATGAACCGTTCGTCAGCGGTGGTCACTCGTCGGCTTTGGGATTGGGCCTCAGTTCCGAGACGAATTCCTCGAAATCATCTGCAGCCTGGAAGTTCTTGTAAACGCTGGCAAATCTCACATAGGCCACGGTGTCGATCCGGGCCAGCGCCTCCATCACGATCTCGCCGATACGATTCGACGGAATATCGGTTTCGCCCATGCTCTCGAGCCGCCGCACGATCCCCGAGATCATCTGGTCGATACGTTCGGGATCCACCGGGCGTTTCTGCATCGAGATGCGGATCGAGCGTTCGAGCTTGTCGCGGTCGAAATCCTCGCGCTTGCCATTGGACTTGATCACCACCAGATCGCGCAGTTGCACCCGCTCATAGGTGGTGAACCTGCCCCCGCAGGCCGGGCAGAACCGGCGGCGCCGGATGGCCACGTGATCTTCGGCCGGGCGTGAATCCTTGACCTGTGTATCGACATTTCCGCAAAACGGGCAGCGCATGAGCCTGTATCCCCCTGATATTCCTGCTCTGCTTGTGGGCACGAGGGCTCACTTATCCACAACTATAGGCGAGCCTCTAGGATTTGGGTAGAGGGGATTTTGTGCCACCACATGCGGCACCGATCATCCCAAATGGACGGCCACACGGCGACGGTGAGGGGCGCGGCGATGTTCGAACAGATAGATCCCCTGCCAGGTGCCAAGCGCCGGACGCCCCCGGGTCACCGGGATACTCAGGCTGACCGGCAGCAGCGCCGCCTTGATATGGGC
>CAYGNB010000187.1:4033-6675 GCA_964351135.1 uncultured Rhodobacterales bacterium
CCCGATGTCTGGATCTCGAACTCGGTCTGCATGAACGGTCCGGCGATGTCAGTAGCCGTTGGGATGGGGATCGACGCAGTGCGATTGCGCATCGTTGGCGGTCAGGTTCTCGCCCACCCGCCGCAACGACAGAAAGTATCCCGGGCTGGTATCGACGCCATCGGGTGGCACCAGCGAAAAATGCGCCGCCGACTTGCGGTTCCGCGTCACCGCCGGTCCGCGCGCGCGCACCAGGTAGATGCGCTGCGTCGCCCCCGCGCCCATCACCCGATTGGCGTAGTCGCCAGCGGCGCACCAGAATGCGCTGCCCCCCATACCGGGGCCGGCGATCACCTCGAACACCTGATCGTCGACCGGTGCCACCCGCAACCGGTTTGCCGCGCGAAAGTCGGCGGCCCAGGCGGGCGCCGCTGCGACAATCGCGGCGGCCATTGCAAGTCTTCGCATCGTCATCACCATCCCAGCCTCCTTTGCCAGTCGAAGGGATCGTTGCCCAGGCAATACTGAAACGCCGCCCCGATGGTCAGGTTGTCGCCGACCAGCTTGACCGACAGCGAATAGCCGGGATCGACGTCTTCCGCTCCTTTCGGTGGCGAAAACGCGAACTGGACCGCCCGGCGTCCCGGTTGCGTCACGCTGGAGCCAACCGCCTTCCAGATATACAGCCGGTTTGCTGTCCGCCTGCGCAGCGCCGTGCGGGCGAAATCACCCGCCGCGCACCAGTAGTCCGCCGCCCCCGATCCGGGGCGACCGATGACTTCGAACACCCTGTCGGAAACCGGAAACACCTCATGCCGGTTCGCGGCCCACCAGGCTGCCGCCATGCCGGGGATCAGGGCCGCCA
This sequence comes from uncultured Rhodobacterales bacterium, assembly GCA_964351135.1. Classification (GTDB taxonomy): domain Bacteria; phylum Pseudomonadota; class Alphaproteobacteria; order Rhodobacterales; family Rhodobacteraceae; genus Pukyongiella. Next base: position 4,878 of record CAYGNB010000187.1, read on the forward strand.
CGACCCCAACCGTCAGCGCACGCCCGCGCCGCAACATCCGGTCAGAACCGCCGCGGCGGAATGTGACAATAGCTGTTGGCCTCCTGAACCGACATATTATCCCCCGCTCTTAGCGCGTTGAGCGCGACCGACGGTTGCGTCGGCTGAATACCCGCAGCAGCGGGGTCGAGCGTGAATTGTACCGACGACCGCCGCCCTGTGGTTTCGCTGACGCCACGCCCGCGTACGATGTAGATGCGCGTGGTCCAGGATACCCCGAGCGCGCGGCGCGCATAATCGGCGGCGGCGCACCAGAAAATCGGACCGTTGCCGGAACTGCGCGGAACGACCTCGAATACCGCGCTGTTCACCGGATTGACCCGCGCACCATGCGGCGCATTGAAGGCTGAGGCTGCAAACGGCACCAGAGCCGCCAGCGCCGCCGTCAGAATAAGTGTTTTGCGCATATGTACTCCGCTGCCAATTGCGTCAGTTCCGATATTGCCCGTCGAGAGGCCATCGCCGCACTATAGAAGCATCGCCCTCGCAAGGTCTATCGCCCGGAGGAACACAACTGCTCAAGCGGTCGTGGGCCGGGTCGCATAGTGTTTTTGGCACCACCCGGCGGCATGGCCGCCAAATCGCTCGGCCAGCCATTCCAGTTCACCGCGCCGGAAATCACGAAGAAAGTTGTGAACATCTTCAGGCATGTCGCCGGCGGGCGCCTTGGATGGGTGAATGTCGGCATCCATCTCTTCGCGGGTAAAGCCCCTCAAGCCGAGCGCATCGGTGACGCCCGAAAGGATCGATGGCGCGGCTGTCGCGATGTCATCGAAAAAGAAGAAATGCAGATCGAAATGGTTGCCCCACTCGGTGATAATCCTCGAATAATCGCCTCTGGTTCGTCCAAAGTCGGATCGGAAGAAATCCACACAGGCGTCATAGGTCAGATCGGTTTTCCTTTGGCGGCCGAGCGTCAGTTTTGCCTGCGACCAATCCCGCGCGATCGGGTCGCGCAAAAACAGGAACACCGGCACATCGCCTACAACGTCACGGACGGTGGCCGCGCGATTGACCGCGGCGCAATAGGATGGCGTGATATCGCCGGATTTGGCGGGGATCATCCGGAACAGGTCCAGATATTCGCGCTCTGTCTCGCCCATAGTCAGCCAGTAGCGAAGCCAATCCTGTTCCCATTCATCGAAATGGCGCTCTGTCCTGAGCTGTTCGAGCCGTCGCGCCTTGCGCTCCTGTGTCCACGGCTTGGGCGAAAAGTAACGGAGTTCCTTGATCGGCGGCATTAGCAGCTGCGAATGCCGACTGAGCATCCAGTACAGCCACGTCGTGCCGCTGCGCGGAGGGCCGATGCACAGAAAATCCAGACTCACACCGATCTCCAATCCATCGCGTTGCAGACGCTGCCGGGCGACTGGAAACCGGCGCGCGCTGCGCGCGCCGGACCTGTCAGACCGTTACTGGTCGAGGAAGCTGCGCAGCTTGCGCGACCGGCTGGGATGCTTGAGCTTGCGCAGCGCCTTGGCCTCGATCTGGCGAATCCGTTCGCGCGTCACGCTGAACTGCTGGCCGACCTCTTCGAGTGTGTGATCGGTGTTCATACCAATGCCAAAACGCATCCGCAGAACCCGTTCCTCGCGCGGGGTCAACGACGCCAGAACCCGCGTCGTCGTCTCTTTCAGGTTTTCCTGAATGGCCGAGTCGAGCGGCAGGACGGCGTTCTTGTCCTCGATGAAATCGCCGAGCTGTGAATCCTCCTCGTCGCCGATGGGCGTTTCGAGGCTGATCGGCTCCTTGGCGATCT
>CAYGNB010000188.1:0-3326 GCA_964351135.1 uncultured Rhodobacterales bacterium
TCCGCACCGCGGCAACGGCCAGCAGGTCGAACGCGGTTCCGGCCAGAACCTGGCGCGCATTTTCCTCAATCGCGACGATTTCCGGTGCGGGCAGGGATACCCCCAGAACATCGCGCAGCGCCCGCCGGAAAACGCCGATCGGTTGCGGGATCATCAGCAGGCAGAGAATGAGGACGACAATCGAATCTGAAACCGGCACGATAACCTCGAGCGGCCCGCCGCTCAGCAGGCCGATGCCGAGAAAGGCAAACCCGGCTCCGGCGCTGAGCGCACCGTCGACCAGCGCGGATTTGGCTTCGACCTCCAACAACGTGCTGGTACGACCGGTGCGCCGCCAGTTCCAACGGTGATAGAGGTAGAGACCGAAGCAGAGGACAACCATCAGCCCGGCATAGGCCGTGATCCAGCCCAGCACGACCGGTTCGGCTTCTCCGGTGCGCCAGTACCCGACGAGGCGATTGAGCGCGGTGAGCAGGCCCATCAGGATGATCCCGCTCAGCAGCAGGCCGCGGAACATCACAAAAACGGACTCGTCGATCTCGTAGCCGAAGGGCCTGCTCGCGTCCGGCGACCGGGAAACCGACGCCGCGACCCGGCCCGCAACCAGCGCCGACAGAAAGTTCAGCCCGGAAAACAGACCGTCGAGCAACAGCGCATCGGCATTGGCCAGAAGGGCGGCCACAACGCCGATACACCCCATCAGCAGGTTCAGCCATTTCGCCGCATTGAGGGAACGGCGTTCGATGGTCGTGGTGTCGGTCATCGCGTCTTTCCTTGTGCCACATCCGCCGGGTGGCCCGCTCTTCAGTTCAGATGCGCAGCTTTAGCCGGATGCCGGGTACGTACTCGATATCCCCGTGGCCCTTGTTCAGCGCCTGCAGATCGACCGAGAACTCGGCATTGGGGTTGAGCGTGTACTTCCAGAACACCTCGATCCCGCTCTGGGTTCCGAACCCCTGAGCGCGCATGGCGTCGGTCGGGGTTCCCTGCATCACCGCCAGGCCAACCTGCTGCTCATCCCGGCCGAAGGGGCTGTTGAAGGCCATGCCAAGAAAGCCGCCCCTGCGGACCGGTTTGGCCTGATCCTGCCCGTCCCGGTTGCGGGGAGTTCCCCCGTCCCGGAACGTATAGCGGCCGAAGAGGACGATATCGGCGGGCCCTTCGCTCGCGGCCTGAACGAGGTCGTGCTGGAACGACAGCACCAATCCGCGTTCCGTTGACAGGCCCGGCGTGGCATCGACATGGTACGGGATCATCGAGACACGGGTTTCGCGGCCGCCGATGTCGAACACGCGGCCCAGCTCGACCGCCGCCATGAAGGCACCGTCCCGTAAGCTCTTGAAATCGAGCAGGTCGGCCTGCGCGGTGGCGTCGACCACCAGCGCGCCGCCATACCACGGCCCCGCCTCGACGGTAACGCTCGCCCCGATCCCGATAAGGTCGTACCAGCGCCCGGCCACATCCGAGGCCAGCATCTGCGAAAAGAACGTTCCCCGGTCGTCGCCATAATAGTCGCTCGCCGCGAGTTCGCTGCCGGGATAGAGCTTGCCGAATTTCAGCGTCACCTCGCCAAAGCCGGTGTGCAGTTCCTGCCGCAGGGCGCCGACCGCCAGAATCCACGATGTCTCGGGGGCATCGCCGTCGCTGGTGTCCCACAACAATCCGGCGCGCTGCGAGAAATCATTGGCGGACACCGTGCCGCCCAGAGTGGCGTTGCCGAGAACCCAGAAATCGAGCCACGTGCCGCCGAACGCCCCCGTTTCGCTTTCCCCCAAGCGGAACGACCCGATGACGTCGAACTCGGCATTGGCAGAGGTATCGCCCTGCCGCGGGGTCCATTGGACCAGAGGCGTGACGTCGAGAACCAGCGAATGCGGCCCGAACTCAGCGGCCTGCAACGATTGCGACCCGACCAGAAATGTTATGCAGAATGCAAAGAGTTTACCATAGGGGTTGCGCATTGCTGTTTTCCCATGAACGGTTCGTGCAGTGAGAGGAGAGGCTGACGATATGCAGACCGTCTGGACCCGGTCTTCCGATGACATCGACAACATCTTTCAGCCGACGCCGGATTGGGACTTCGAACTGCGTCAGATGAGTTGCGGCAGGCTCGGCTACCGCGCCGCCATCGTCGCCCTCGGCGATGTCAGCATTCTGTGGGAAACCAACGATCAGGCGTTGCGCAGTCTGCAGGTGAAACGGCATGCCGGGTTCACCGTCGCGGCCTCGCTCGGCTCGCCTCGCCCGCCCAAGTGGAACGGTCAGACGCTGACACCGGACAAGGTGCTGATTTTCGGCACCGCCGAAAACGACATGCTTTTGCCCGACGGCGGGGCCTGGCTGTCCCTGACAATCGCCCCGCGCCTTGCCTTCGACTCCGGGCTTGCATTCCTGCCGCCCGGCCTCTGGACCACGCGGGCCGACGCTTTCGGCAACCTGCTTGCCCGCTGCCGCAACCTCTACGAGCGTTTCGCGGCAACCGACATGCCCGCCACGGCCCGCAGACTGCAGACCGGGCGTGCTGCGGCCGGGCGCAGCATTGCCCGCGCGCTGATGGCCTGCCTCGACACCCCGGCCCCGCTCGGCGCCCATCCGCACCACCGCATCGTCCGCGATGCCGAGGCGATGCTGGAACGCTGCGGTTGGGACGGGCCGCCGGCAATCGACGATCTGGCCGATGCCCTGGGCGTATCGCGACGGACGATGCACCGGGCTTTCAACGAGGTTCTCGGCAGGGCACCGGCGAGCTATATCCGGCTGGTGCAACTGCACATGTTCCACCAGCGGCTGAAAGATTGCGACAACTACGACAGCGTCACGCGGGCGGCGGCGGAATCGGGATTCGATCACTTTGGCCGGGCGGCCCGTTACTACCGCGACCATTTCGGCCATCTGCCGCGCGAAACCCGGCAGATGGTCCTGACCGCCTGACCGGCCCGATGCGCCCCGGCCCCTCACGGCCAGAACAGCGACAGACCGAACTTGACCTGCCTGTCGGCGCCGCCGGCGGGGTGCTTGGCCATCCGGTAATAGCCCAGGTTCACGTCGATTGCGTAGCCGTCAGTGCGCAGGAAGGTCTTGCCGACTGTCAGTCCGACAGGAATCTGCCAGGCATCCTGTGATTTCGCGTTCCAATTGTAGGTGACGGTGTTCGCATAACCGATGTAGCTGCCGCCGAAGACATCGCTGTTGTACATCACCTGCGGCTGCACCGTGGCCAGGCTGAAACCATCCTCGCCCCAATGCTGGCCCAGAATACCCGCATAGCTCCAGCGCCCGGAAAAGCCGGTGATCACCGCCGCGATTCCCGCGCCCCAGCCGGGCCC
>CAYGNB010000188.1:3426-6658 GCA_964351135.1 uncultured Rhodobacterales bacterium
GCTGCCCCGCCCGCGAGCCAGAGCGAAAGAGCCGCAATCCCCTGCCGGAGGACACGCGCCATTATCATGCCAATCGCCGCAGCACGTTGCGCGTAATCTGCTCCACCTGCCGGTCGCCGTCACGCAGACCCCATACCCAATCGGTCGTGCCGGCATTGAACACGGTGCCCTCGCCCTTTTCGAACACCACCATGGCCGCCATGCCGCGCACGAAACGGCGCCAGTTGTCCCGGTCGCCGGTGATCTTCAGCGCCGCCATTTCGGCATCGGGGATCGCGCCCAGCATATGTTGCGGCGTCACCTCGGTGTTCCACAGCGTTGCTGGCGCCATCGCCAAAATCACCGCATTGGTGGGCGTTCCGTCCTCGCCGGTCGGCACCGCATAGCCCTCTGCATCGATCTGGTAACGCAGACCGTCGACCTCGTAGGCGACGACCATCGACTTGTTGCCCAGTTGATCGCCCCACAGAAGCCCTGTGTTCTCGAACACCCAGTGATCGGGACGGTAGATCTGATAACCCCCGGCGCTGCGCGGCGTGGCACCGCCCACGCGGGTATACCCGGCACCATTGAACGACAGGCCCAGCAGGTGGTTCTCGGGCCGCCCGACCTCGGTCGCGGACCAGATGGTTGTTTGCAGATGCCCCTGATCCGTACCGTGCACCGGATCGTCCGCTTCGTCGTATTTGTAGCAGACCATGGTGGCGCCCTCGTCCTCCCACCGAACCTGCCAATAGACGGAATTGCCGACGAAGAACGCCATGTTCATCCCGGCCTCGATCCGGTCTTCCACCGCGTCGCGCATATTCCAGGATCAGTATTCGTCGTGACCGACGCTGACGACCAGATCGTAACGTTCCAGAATCTCGGGGCGATATTCGAGATCCTCGCTGGTGATGTAGTCGAAGGCATAGCCTTCGCCCTCGGCCCATTGCACGAAGGGCTGCTCGTAGGAGGCCCAGCCCGCCGCGCCCACCCACATCGGGAAACCGTGTTTTTCGAGATATTCGAACACATCGGCCGCAAAGCCATCGTTCGGTTCGCCGATATCGGCGACGCGCGAATTGACTATGTCCGGCTTGCGGATGAAACCGCGGGTGATCGGCCGCAGAACGCTGACCTTGTGCCCGCCTTCGTAGAGGTTGCTGCCGCCCCAGTTGTTGTAGGCGTGCAGCGTCGATGTCGGGATCAGCAGCGCGGCCTTGTTTGGTCGCGCATCGCTGCCGCGCACGACAAAGAAATGGTGCCACTCGTCCCGGTGCCCAGGCACGTCCTCGGTCATGAAGGTCACGATGTAGTAACCGCTGGTCCAGTCATCCGGGATCTCCAGATCGAAGGCGGCGGGCCAGCCGGCACCGGTTTCCCAGGCCCGGTCCGGAACCGGGAATTCCGCACCCTCGATCCCGCCACGCTCCCAGACGATCTCTTCGGTGACGCCGCTGCGCACGATGCGCACCGAATAGCGCGGAGCGTTTGTCGAAACGTGGAACGAGACGGTTTCGCCAGCGGCAAAGCTCAACCCGTTGGTGTAGCCCTCGATCACGGCGGCGCCGGACAGCACTGCGGCAAGCGCGGGGTGCGCGCGCAAGGCGGCGAGCGTTGCGGCGGCCGCACCCGTCGCACCCAGGAATGCGCGACGATCGACCGGGCCCATCCCCTCTGCCGCAGTTTCCACTTTCCTCTGCGTTCGGCTCTGCGTCGGGGTGCCCTGATTTACGGTTTTCTCAGTCATCTGCTCGCTTCGCTCCATTTAGGCACGCGTTGCCTGTTACCTGACCTGCAACCGGCGCCGGAAATGGCCATTAACTGCCAGATCGTCATCGAAGCCCGCCGCAGCAGCGCAGCGGCCCGCCACTTCGTCACGCCGGCACAAGCATCCGCGCGGGATTGCCGACGACCAGTTGCGCGAGCGTCTCTTCGCTCACCCCGACATTGCGCAGAAGCGGCAGGGCAAAGCTGGCGACGCGGGTGTAGCCGTGCCCGCCATAGCTGCGCAGATGAACCTTGGAATAGCAGTCCTGGCTGACCACGATCTGCTTCTCGTAGCCTTCGCCGATCAGGTAGTAGATCATCGCCAGCATCTCGGCATCGTTGTCGCCATTGGCGCCCTCGAAGGCATTCGGCGTCCCGTCATCCAGAAGAAACTCAAAGATCTCTGCGCCGCTGTTCGTGCTGAACGTGTCGAAGCTGAGGATGTAGCCGCGGTCCAGCATCCCCTTGTAGAAGTCGATATCGGCCACGATCCGGCTGCCCGGGTCCGTCACCAACGTCTTCAGGTCGTAGTTAACCAGATATTTCTGGATATGGGCCAGCACCGTGCGCTCGGGCTGGCCGCCCCATTCGATCAGGTTGGCATGGATCTCTGTCGCCTGCGCCTGGTCCATGTTTGCGCCATGGTGAATCGTATAGAGCAGCCCGGTTTCCTTCTGCGCAGCGATGCAGGCGCGGGCGGCGCGGTGCTCGTTCTCTCCCCAGGCGTTCGGCGCCGTCTTGAGGTGTCCGGCCCGGATGCCGGTTTCGCCGAAACCTTTGTCGGCATGGCCGACGAAGGTGCGCGTCAGCTCCGCCTCGCTCATCTCCAGCGCCTCGTCGGGCCAGAAATGCGCGTCGCCCCCGTAGAGGCCGGTCGAGCAGACGATATGCACGCCGGTTTCTTCGCTCAACCCACGCAGGGTCTCGTGGAAATCGGGCCGCAGTTGCTTGCCCCAGGGCGAGACTTCCAGAATCGAATTGCCCTGCGCCTGGCGGAAATACTGCAACTCCTTCAACATCAGGTCCCGTTCAGCGAGACTCCAGGCGTCCCGGCTCAACGCGAAGCCGCCCATGTTGAGATAGCCCAGATCCTCCATCGCCACCGGCTTGAGCGGATCGACGGCGAAATAGAGATCCTTGTCGATCTTGTCGTAGAGCGGGCTCGTCTCCTCGTAATAGCCCGAGAAATCGACATAGACATGCTCGTGCATGAGCGTGAACCCGAGCTCCGCCGCCGGGACCGCCCCGCGCACGGTCATCACGGTCCCGCCGCTAGTCTGGGCGCTGGCGCGAGACGCGCTCAGGAAACCCGCCGACATGGCCAGCGCTCCGGCGCTCGCCGCCGCAGCCTCCAGAAATTCGCGGCGGGTCTTTTCGTAACTTGCCATGGTGTTCGCCTTTGCAGTGAGGGGCGGCCGTTGCCGCCGGGCTCGGGTGGGTGGACGCGCCGCGCTCAGGCGGTGTGCCGGTCGAGAACGTT
>CAYGNB010000189.1:0-6618 GCA_964351135.1 uncultured Rhodobacterales bacterium
CGACCGTCGAAGGGTCCGGCATGGCAAACCTGCGCCCGGTGGCGCTGCGCCGGGCACTGGAAAACCTGATCGGCAACGCGGTGCGCTATGGCACGCGGGCCGAAGTTTCGGTGACGCTGACCGACAAGTCCCTGCGGTTCCGGGTCGAAGACGACGGGCCGGGCATCGCGACCGTCGACCGGGCCGAAGCGGTCCGGCCCTTTACCCGCCTCGACCCCGCACGCAACCAGGACCGGGGCAGCGGCGTGGGTCTGGGCCTGGCCATCGTATCAGATATTGCGCGCGCCCATGGCGGTGTGCTGCGACTGGGCACAAGCGACCGGCTGGGCGGGCTGATGGCGGACATCGTGATTGGACGCTGACCCTCGCCCTTCCCGGCCCGGCAATGCAGACGCGGCAAACCTCCGCCCGCACCGGAAACGCGCATTGATCCGATTCAAAACAATTGGTAATGAAATCTTACCAATTTTCCGGAGAGCCGAACCATGCCCGTGATCACCTGCATCGAAGACCTGCGCCGCATCTATGAACGCCGGGTGCCGCGGATGTTCTACGACTATGCGGAATCGGGCAGCTGGACCGAACAGACCTTTCGCGAAAACAGCTCGGACTTCGACAAGATCCGGCTGCGTCAGCGGGTGGCGGTGGACATGTCGGGCCGTTCGACCGCAACGCAGATGATCGGACAGGACGTGACGATGCCGGTCGCGCTGGCGCCGGTGGGGCTGACGGGAATGCAGCACGCGGATGGCGAGATCAAGGCCGCGAAGGCCGCCGAGGAATTCGGCGTGCCCTTCACCCTGTCCACCATGTCGATCAACTCGATCGAAGATGTGGCGGGCGCGACCAGTAAACCGTTCTGGTTCCAGCTCTACACGATGAAGGACGAGGATTATGTGAGCCGGCTGATCCAGCGCGCCAAGGATGCGGGATGTTCGGCGCTGGTGATCACGCTCGACCTGCAGATCCTTGGCCAGCGGCACAAGGACCTCAAGAACGGCCTGTCCGCGCCGCCGAAACTCACCCCACGGACGATTGCCAACCTGATGACCAAATGGTCCTGGGGGATCGGGATGCTGGGTGCGAGCCGGCGGGAATTCGGGAATATCGTCGGTCATGTCGACGGCATCTCGGACGCCTCCAGTCTCGGCGCCTGGACAGCCGAACAGTTCGACCCGACGCTCGACTGGGGCAAGATCGGCAAGCTGATGGAACAATGGGGCGGCAAGGTGATCCTCAAGGGCATCCTGGACGCCGAGGACGCCAAGATGGCCGCCAAACTGGGCGCCGATGCCATTGTCGTGTCCAACCATGGCGGGCGGCAACTGGATGGCGCGCTGAGCTCAATCCGCATGCTGCCGTCGATCATGGACGCGGTGGGCGGCGACATCGAGGTGCATCTCGACAGCGGCATCCGGTCGGGACAGGACGTTCTCAAGGCGCTCGCGCTGGGGGCGACTGGTACCTATATCGGCCGCGCCTTCGTCTATGGGCTGGGTGCGATGGGGCAAAAGGGCGTGCGAACCGCACTGGAGGTGATCCAGCGCGAACTGGACCTGACCATGGCGCTGTGCGGCGAACAGTCCGTGCAGGCGCTGGGGCGGCACAACCTGCTGGTGCCGGAGGATTTCGAGGGCCGCTGGCAGAGCTGACCCGGTTGCGCTAGACCGGGGCCATGCTGGTATTCTCGGCCCAGAAACTCGCCTTTATCGCCGTGCCCAAGACGGGCACGACGGCAATCGAGATGGCGCTGCGGCCGCGTGCCGACATTATCTTTGGCAAGCACCGCAAGCACATGACCGCGCGCCGGTTCCACAACCGAATCGCGCCGTTTCTGGCCGACGCGTTCGATTTGCGGCCCGAGGTTTTTGCCGTGATGCGCGACCCCGAAGAACAGATTCGCAGCTGGTACCGGTATCGCCGCCGCGATGGCCTGACCCGGGGCGACCGCAGCACCGATGCGATGGGCTTCGACCAGTTCGTGCTGGACGTGATCGCCGACGATCCGCCACCGCATGCAGGCATCGGCAGCCAGTGGAACATGCTCACCGGACGGCGCGGCGCGGTGCTGATCACGCATCTGTTCGCCTATGAATCGCAGCCGCTGCTGCTGGATTTCCTGCGCGACCGCTTTGGCGAGGTCATCGTGCCGAAACGCAAGAACGTATCGCCGCCGGCCGACGCGCCGCTGTCGCCCGAGATACGGGACCGGCTGCGCACGGCGCGAGCCAGGGAATTCGCGCTCTACGACCGGCTGCGGGACGCTGGCGGACATCTGCGCACCGTTGTCGGAGAGGCGGTCTGACCCCCCTTTTCATCGCGGCCAAGCTGGTCTATATGCGCAGCCTTCACCGCGGGGTTACAGCCTTGGAGGAACCCCGCCCCAATCTTGGAGAATACCCATGGCAGGAGAGATCCCTGATCTCATCGCCCAGGAACGAACGGGGACAGGCAAGGGCGCCGCTCGTCAGGCGCGCCGCGCCGGTCTGGTTCCGGGCATCGTGTTCGGCGGCGAGAATGATCCGCTCCCGATCACCATTCCGTTCAACGAACTGCTGACCCGCCTCAGGAAAGGCCGGTTCAAGTCCACGCTGTTCAACCTGAAGGTCGACGGTCACGACGACGTGCGGGTGATCTGCCGCGACGTGCAGCGCGACGTGGTCAAGGACCTGCCGACGCATGTTGATTTCATGCGCCTGCGCCGGACCACGAAGATCAACCTGTTCATCCCGGTTGAATTCATCAACGACGAAGAAGCCCCCGGCATCAAGCGCGGCGGCGTTCTGACCGTCGTGCGCCCGGAAGTCGAACTGGTCGTCACCGCCGCCGACATCCCCGAGAAGATCACCGTCGATCTGACCGGGCTGGACATTGGCGACGTTGTCACCATTTCCTCGGTCGATCTGCCGTCGGGTGCCAAGCCGACCATCGACCGCGACTTCGTGATCGCGAACATTTCGGCACCGTCGGGCCTGCGTTCGGCCGACAGTGAAGACGACGAAGATACCGAAGTAGAAGTCGAAACCGAGGTGGAAGCCTCCGAAGAATGATCCTGCAGCCATGATTGCAGGATGGCGGGGCCCCGATGCGGGCCCCGTTTTCGTTCCGGCAACTGGAATCGCGCACTGATTTCCGGCATCAAGGGCGCAACCGCAGGCAAATGGGGAACGCCGTGAAACTCATCGTCGGCCTTGGCAATCCCGGTTCGAAATATGCGCGCAACCGGCATAATATCGGCTTCATGGCCGTGGATCGCATCGCGGCGGACCACGGGTTCGGCCCGTGGCGATCCCGGTTTCAGGGCCAGGTGGCCGAGGGCCGTCTCGGCCAGGAAAAGGTGCTGCTGCTGAAACCGGGCACCTTCATGAACCGGTCGGGGCAATCCGTCGGCGAAGCGATGCGGTTTTTCAAGCTCGATCCCGGCGATGTCATTGTCCTGCACGACGAACTGGATCTGGCCCCCGGCAAGGCGCGGGTGAAACAGGGCGGCGGTCATGCGGGCCATAACGGGCTGCGGTCGCTGCATGCCCATATCGGCGATGCCTATGGCCGTGTGCGGCTGGGCATCGGCCACCCCGGCCGCAAGGAACTGGTGGCGGGATATGTGCTGCATGACTTCGCCCGCGCCGATGAGACCTGGCTCGACGATCTGCTGCGCGGCATTTCGGATGGTGCGCCGCATCTGGCGCAGGGCGACGGCGGCAAGTTCATGAACGCCGTGGCGCTGCGAACCGCCCCGCCCCGGTCCTCGGCAGGCACCGCGAAGGGTGGCGCGCCCAAAACCGCTGGCAGGACCGACGCGCGCCCTGCGCACGAGCCCGATCCCGACGACCGTTCGCCCCTGCAAAAGCTGGTGGATCGCTTTCGCTGACGCCTGCCCTCTGCCGTCACGTTGTCTTTGCGCCCCGGCAGCGTCCGGGGCATTGTTCGGGCAACTGAACAAGGGACAAATTCATGCGAACAATCGGAAAATGGCTGGGACGGCTGCTGCTGGTGCTGGTCCTCGCCGGTGCGGCGGGCTGGCTCTGGAAGGGCGACGAGGTCAAACGCCTGCTGGCGGTCAACTCGCTCTTCAGCGCGGACAAGATCGTGTGGAACTTCTCGCATATGGATCGGTTGTTCCTGACCGCGCCCCTGCCGCGCGGCGACGGGCCGGTCAGCGAGTTGCCGCAGGGCGACCCTGCCACCCTGCCCGCCGAAACCGCCCGCTGGATCGACGAACGCGCGCTGACGTCTCTGCTGGTCCTGCAGGACGGCACGATCCGTCACGAATCCTACTATCTCGGCACTGGCCCCGAGGATCGCCGCATTTCCTGGTCGATTGCCAAAAGCTATCTGTCCGCCCTGCTGGGCGTTCTGCTGGCGGACGGTGCCATTGCATCCATTGACGACCCGGTGGTGAAATACGCGCCGTCCCTCAGGGGCAGCGCCTATGAAAACGCGAGTATCCGCAACGTGTTGAACATGGCCAGTGGCGTGGTGTTCGACGAGGATTACATGGACGCCCGTTCAGACATCAATCGCATGGGGCGTGAGGTGGCATTGGGCGGCACGCTGGATGCGTTCACCGCCAGCTTTGCCGACAGCTTCGCCGCACCGGGCGAGGCCTGGCAGTATGTCTCGATCGACACCCATGTGATCGGCATGGTGATCCGGGGCGCAACCGGGCAGAGCGTGACGGACCTGCTGGACGAAAAGATCCTGCGGCCGCTCGGCATGGAGCAGGACGGCTATTACCTTACCGACGGCGAAGGCGTGGCCTTCGTGCTCGGCGGGCTCAACTTCACCACCCGCGACTATGCCCGGTTCGGCCAGATGATCCTGCAGGATGGAGAGTACAACGGGCAGCAAGTAGTGCCGGCCGACTGGATCGCGGCCTCGACAACGGCGTCGGCCCCCACCGCCGAGGGCAAGATCCGCTATGGTTATCAGTGGTGGATCCCATGGGATGCGCGTCCCGGTGAAGTCCTTGGCCGCGGCGTCTATGGCCAGTATCTTTACATCGACCGAACGCGCGGGGTGCTGATCGTGGCAACCGCGGCAGACCGGAAATTCCGCGACCCCGGCGTGTCGCGCGCCAATATCGAGATGCTCCGCCAGATCGCGGACAGCCTGCAATAGAATGGTCGGGACATGAAGGGCGATCGGTCCGCGCCACAAGCTCAACTCATCACGGCCTTCCGTCAGCAGGCCCGGGCCTGCGCCGCGCTCGGTTCGCCGTTCATGGCGCGGCTGATGACATTGCTCGCGGTGCACTGGCCGGAAGACCACCCATTGGCAACCATCTGCGCGGACTGGCCGGGCGATCTCGGCCCCGGCGGCGCGTCATTGCCGTTGCGGATCGCGGGGGGACTGCATGCGCTGGTATTGCAGGACCGCGACCCGGAACTGATCGCCGCCTACCCGCCGCACGATCCGACGGATGACGCGCTGGTACCGACCATCCTGGGGGCGCTCGACCGGCACCGCGATTTCCTGATCGACTGGATACAATCGCCGCCACAGACCAATGAAACCGGCCGCAGCGCCGTTTTGATCCCAACCGCCCATCTGCTGGCTCGCCGTTTCGGGCTGCCGCTGACGGTCAGCGAACTGGGTGCCAGCGGTGGTCTCAACCTGAATTTCGACCGGTTTGCTCTGGAGGCCGGAAGCCGGACACTGGGGCCGCGCGATCCCGTGATCACCCTCACCCCGAACTGGGCGGGAGCGGACCCCGATACTGCACATCTGGTAATCGCGGACCGGCGCGGCGTGGATCTGCGTCCGCTCGATCCGCGGGATCCACGCGATGCTTTGAGGCTCCTGGCCTATCTCTGGCCGGACCAGCCCGCACGGATCGCGCGCACCCGCGCGGTTATCGCGGCCCATGACGCCCCGGTCGATGCGGGCGATGCAATCGGCTGGCTGGACCAGCGTCTGCGTGCGGCGCCCTCCGATACCTGCCATCTGGTCTATACCACCATTGCGTGGCAGTATTTCCCCGCCGATGCCCGGGCGCGCGGGCGGGCCATGATCGAAGCGGCCGGGGCACATGCCGATGATCGGACACCGCTAGCGTGGTTTGCCATGGAAAGCGACGGCGCGGACGACGGTGCGGCGCTGACGCTCAGATTGTGGCCGGGGAACGAAAAGCTCACCCTTGGCCGGGCAGGATATCACGGCGAATGGGTCCGATGGAGTTACCAGGGGGAGAGGCGCGATGGAACCGGATGAGAGCCTGAACGTACTGGGCGGCGCGCTCGAACCCTGTTCGATGACGCCATTGACCGGGTTCTTCCGCGACGGTCATTGCAACACCTGTGCCGCCGATCAGGGCAGCCACACGGTCTGTGCCGTGATGACCGACGAGTTTCTCGCCTACTCGAAATATGTCGGCAACGATCTCAGCACACCGCGGCCGGAGTTCCGTTTCGCCGGGCTGAAGCCCGGGGATCACTGGTGTCTCTGCGCGGCGCGGTTCCTGCAGGCCCATGACGAAGGCTGTGCGCCCAGGGTGAACGTCGCCGCCACCCATATCCGCGCGCTCGATATCGTCCCGCTCGATGTGCTGCGCCGCCACGCGATCGACGCCTGACGACCTTACTCTCGTGGCTCTCCCGCCCCCGAAACCGCCTTGCT
>CAYGNB010000190.1:0-6605 GCA_964351135.1 uncultured Rhodobacterales bacterium
TTGCGGCTGCATGGGCCTTGATGCGGGCATTGCCGACAAAGGTGGTTTCGGTTTCCTCGGGCTCGGGCAGGTTCATCTCACCGGCCCCGACAACTGTTACGCCGAATGGCGTCAAAAGTTCGGTGAACTCTTCGAGCTTGCCGGCGTTGTGGGTGGCCACAAGCAATTTGTCACCGGTGAACCTGCGTGTCATGCGGTTGCGGCTCGCTGTGCATCGACCAGTTCACCCACACCCCTTTCGGCGAGGTCGATCAGGGTGTTCATCTGGTCGCGCGAAAACACCGATCCTTCGGCGGACATCTGCACTTCGATCAGCTTGCCCGACCCGGTCATGATGAAATTTCCGTCAACACCGGCTTCGCTGTCTTCGGGGTAATCGAGGTCCAGCACTGGTTGGCCGGCATAGACGCCACAGGATACGGCCGCCACCGGATCGACCAGCGGATCAGACGTGACCATCCCCGATTTCATCAGCTTGTTCACGGCCAGCCGTAGTGCAACCCAACCTCCGGTGATCGCGGCGCAGCGGGTGCCGCCGTCCGCTTGCAACACATCGCAGTCGATGGTGATCTGGCGTTCGCCCAGTGCAACCCGGTCGACGCCTGCCCGCAGCGCCCGGCCTATAAGCCGTTGAATCTCAACGGTTCTACCACCCTGCTTGCCCACGGACGCCTCGCGTCGCATGCGTGTATTGGTGGCGCGCGGCAGCATCCCGTATTCGGCGGTGACCCAACCTAAACCCGATCCCTTGATAAAGGGCGGGACCCGATCCTCGATGGTGGCATTGCACAGAACATGCGTATCCCCCACCTTGATAAGGCACGATCCTTCGGCATGTTTGCTGAAGCCCGGTTCGATCGAAACCGCGCGCATTTCGTTCAGTTCACGTCCTGAAGGTCGCATGTGATGTCCTTTGCTGGTCTGCGCGCGGAGATAGCCCCGCGCAGGGCATATGTGCAAGCCCGATTGACCTTCGTGCAGAGGGGTTCTTAACTGGATTTCCAGTCGGAGACCGAAGATGAACGACTCCACGAAACTGCTTGAAGACCTCAATGACCGCTCGCGGGAAGTGTTCCGGCTCGTGGTCGAATCCTATCTCGACAGCGGCGATCCGGTGGGCAGCCGAACGCTGACCCGGACCCTCAGCGAAAAGGTCAGCGCCGCCACTGTGCGCAACGTGATGCAGGATCTCGAATATCTTGGCCTGCTGGACAGTCCGCATGTCAGCGCTGGACGGGTTCCTACCGAGCTTGGGCTGCGCATGTTCGTCGATGGGCTGCTCGAAGTCGGGAATCTCAACGACTCGGATCGGGAGAAGATTGACGCCACACTGGACAGCAATTCTGCCGATGTGGCGCGGATGCTGGATCGGGTGGGCGCAGCGTTGTCGGGGGTGACCCAGGGCGCCTCGCTGGTGTTGACGCCCAAACACGAGGCCCCCATTCGCCATATCGAATTCGTCAGTTTGGGTCATGATCGGGCGCTGGTGGTACTGGTCTTTGCCGACGGTCATGTCGAAAACCGCCTGTTCACTCCGCCGGCGGGCCACACCCCCAGTTCGATGCGCGAAGCGGCGAATTTTCTCAATGCACTGATCGAAGGCCGCACGCTGGGCGAGTTGCGCGGGCAGATCGCGGCCGAGATCACTGCGCGCCGGCGGGAAATCGACACCTTGGCGCGCGACATGGTGGACAGCGGAATGGCGGCCTGGGAAACGGGCGGCACGGGCGACGATGCGCGCCTGATCGTCCGTGGACGCGCCAACCTGCTGGATGAGGCGGGCGAGGGGCTCGATCGGATCCGGAGCCTGTTCGATGACCTGGAACGCAAGCGCGACATTGCCGATTTCCTCGAACTCGCCGAGCAGGGCGAAGGCGTCCGCATTTTTATCGGTTCCGAAAACAAACTTTTCTCACTTTCGGGTTCCTCTTTGGTGGTTTCTCCCTATATGAACGCGGATCGTAAGATTATCGGCGCGGTGGGCGTAATTGGTCCAACGCGCCTGAACTACGGGCGGATTGTCCCGATCGTGGAATACACGGCGCAGCTTGTGGGGCGGCTGATTTCCGACCGGGGTTAGAGGTGAGAAATGGCAGAGCCGAAAAAAGACGAATTTTTGGACGACATCGCCGAGGTCGAGGCGGAAGAACTGGCCGATCAGATCGAGGAGATCACCGACGATCAGGTCGAGATCGATGCGTTGCGCGCCGAACGGGACCAGTTCAAGGACCGGTTCCTGCGCGCGCTGGCAGATGCCGAAAACGCGCGTAAACGCGGTGACAAGGCGCGGCGCGACGCCGAAATGTATGGCGGTTCACGGCTGGCTCGCGACATGCTGCCGGTCTACGACAACATGAAGCGCGCACTGGACGCGGTGACCGACGAACAAAAGGAAGCCTCGGCCGCACTGATCGAGGGGATCGAGCTGACCATGCGCGAATTGCTGAATGTTTTCAGCAAGCACGGTGTTCAGGTCGTGTCGCCCGAAGTGGGCGACCGGTTCGATCCGCAAATGCACGAGGCCATGTTCGAGGCGCCGGTGCCGTGCACGCGCGCGGGCGACATCATCCAAGTGTCGGCCGAAGGTTTCATGCTGCATGACCGGCTGTTGCGCCCGGCGCAGGTAGGTGTGTCGTCGACCCCCGCGTCGTGAGTTGAAACGCGCCTTGCGGCGCGTGCCTCCGGCGGGGATATTTCAGGCAAGAGGAAGGGGCGGTCAGTTGCTGGCCGCCTCTTTCAGTTTGTAGATCAGGTCGAGCGCGTCGCGCGGCGTGAGCGCGTCGGGGTGGATGTCGTCGAGCATCTCCAGCACCGGGACGGATTTCGGTGCCGGCGCTGTTGTCGGGGCTGGTGGTGCGGCCGAGAACAACGGCAAATCGTCGATGAGCGTTTTCGGTTTTGCCGTATCGCCTTCGCGTTCGCCTTTCTCCAGCGCTTCGAGAACGACACGCGCGCGCGCCACGACCGATGCCGGCAGCCCGGCCAGCTGCGCCACCTGCACGCCGTAGGACCGATCCGCCGCGCCCTTTCGGACCTCGTGCAGAAAGATCACCTCGCCGTCCCATTCCTTGACCGAAACGGTCGCATTTTCGACGCCATCGAGTTTGCCGGCCAACGCGGTCAGTTCGTGATAATGGGTGGCGAACAGGGCGCGGCAGCGATTGGCGGTATGCAGATGTTCCAGCGTTGCCCACGCGATCGACAATCCGTCATAGGTGGCAGTGCCGCGTCCGATTTCATCCAGGATGACCAGTGCCCGGTCATCGGCTTGGTTGAGGATTGCTGCGGTTTCCACCATTTCGACCATGAAGGTCGACCGCCCGCGGGCAAGATCGTCGGCGGCGCCGACACGGCTGAACAGTTGGCTGACCAGCCCGACATGAGCGTGATCGGCGGGTACATGGCTACCGATCTGTGCGAGCAGTGCGATCAGCGCATTTTGCCGGAGAAAGGTGGATTTACCCGACATGTTCGGGCCGGTCAGCAGCCAGATCGCGGCGCGGTTATCCGCGTTGAGGCCACAGTCATTGGCTACGAAAGGTGTTTCGCCCTGCGTGCGCAGCGCCTGTTCCACCACCGGATGCCGCCCGCCGGAAATATCGAAGACGCGCGAGCCGTCAACGGTCGGGCGACACCAGCCCTCAGCCCTCGCCAGATCGGCCAGCGCCGTTGTCAGGTCGATCTCGGCCAGAGCACGGGCCGCGGTGCTGATCGTGGCGGCATGGTCCAGCACGGCGGCGCGCAGTGTTTCGAACAGGCGCTTTTCGATTTCGAGCGCCCGGTTGCCCGCGTTCAGAATGCGGGTTTCCATCTCGCTGAGTTCCACGGTGGTGAACCGTAGCTGGTTGGCGGTGGTCTGACGGTGAATGAAGGTTTCCGACAGAGGTTCGGACAGCATCTTGTCGGCATGGGTTGCGGTGGTTTCTATGAAGTAACCCAGCACATTATTATGCTTTATCTTCAATGAGCTGATACCGGTTCGTTCGGCATAGTCGCGCTGCATTCCGGCGATCACAGACCGGCCTTCGTCGCGCAGGGTCCGGGCCTGGTCCAGTTCGTCGTCATAGCCGGGTGCGATAAACCCGCCATCGCGCGCCAGAAGCGGGGGTTCCGCGACCAGTGCGGCATCGAGCAGGCCGGACAGTGCGTCAAAACCAGTGAGGTTCGCCAGCGCGCGGGCCAGCAGGTCCGGCAGATCGTCACGCGGGCAGGTGGCGGCAATGGCGGCTGCCTGCTCTAGCCCGCCGCGGATCGCGGCCAGATCGCGCGGGCCGCCGCGATCCAATGACAGTCGTGACAGAGCGCGGTCGAGGTCCGGTGTCTTGCGCAGCGCGGCGCGTAGATCTTCGGCGGTCCGCGTATCGTCGCGGGCAAAATCCACTGCGGCCAGCCGTGCGTGGATTACGTCCAGCGACAATGAGGGGCTGCACAGTCGCTGTTCCAGCAGGCGCGCGCCGGCGGGGGTCACCGTGCGGTCGATCACCGACAGCAGGGATCCGGCCCGCCCGCCAGACAGCGCGTGGGTCAGTTCGAGATTACGCCGCGTGGCGGCGTCGATCTGCATCACCTTGTCCTGGGATTCGGTCTGTGGCGGTTGCAGGAGAGGCAGTTTGCCTTTCTGTGTGATCTCGAGATAGTCGATCAGCGCGCCCATCGCCGACAGTTCGGCCCGTCCATATCGGCCGAACCCGTCCAGCGTGTCGACCCGGTAGAGCGCGCAGAGCCGTTTCGTGGCGGCGGCGCTGTCAAAACTGGCCCGGCCGAGCGGCGTGATCGCGATGCCCAGATCGCCGGCGATTGCGTCCACTGCCCGGTCATCGCCATCGGCGACGACCAGTTCCGATGGGCCAAGCCGCGCCAGTTCCGGCGACAATCGTGCGGGCGTTATTGCCATGACATGAAAGGCGCCGGTCGAGATGTCGACCCAGGCCAGCGCGGCGGTATCGCGAACCTGCGCATAAGCGGCCAGAAAATTGTGGCGCCGCGCCTCGAGCAGCGCATCCTCGGTCAGGGTGCCGGGTGTGACCACGCGGACGACGTCGCGTTTAACCACCGATTTCGATCCGCGTTTCTTGGCTTCGGCGGGGCTTTCCATCTGTTCGCAGACCGCGACCCGGAACCCTTTGCGGATCAATGTCAGCAGGTAGCCTTCGGCGGAATGCACCGGTACGCCGCACATGGGAATGTCGGCGCCGTCATGTTTGCCGCGTTTGGTCAGCGCGATGTCCAGCGCCTCGGCGGCGGCAACCGCGTCGTCAAAGAACATCTCATAGAAATCGCCCATGCGATAGAACAGCAGGGCGTCGGCATGGGCCGCCTTGATGTCCAGATATTGCGCCATCATCGGCGTGACACCGGCCACTGTTATGTAATCCCCTGCACGTTGATTGGCGGCGACATTACTGATCCGCCCGGCGCGGCGAAAGGCGAAATCGCATTGTGTGATTGAGGCGCTTGCGGGCCTGCGCTAAGACGCTGGGACGGCAAGAGGAGGAGCGGCGCCATGGCCAAGGTCAAGATCACAGCTGAGGAGGCGCTGACGTTCCATCTCGAACCCAGCCCGGGCAAGTTCGAGATTCAGGCCACCGTGCCGATGACGACCCAGCGCGACCTGTCGTTGGCCTATTCGCCGGGTGTGGCCATTCCCTGCGAGGCCATCGCCGAAAATCCCGAAACCGCCTATGACTATACCAACAAGGGTAACCTCGTGGCGGTGATTTCCAACGGCACCGCGGTGCTGGGGCTTGGCAATCTGGGCGCGCTGGGATCCAAGCCTGTGATGGAAGGCAAGGCAGTGCTGTTCAAGCGTTTCGCCGACGTGAACAGCATCGATATCGAGCTGGATACCGAGGATCCCGACGAATTCTGCCGGGCGGTCCGGCTGATGGGTCCGACATTCGGGGGTATCAACCTCGAAGATATCAAGGCGCCGGAATGTTTCATCATCGAGCAGCGGCTCAAGGAAGAGATGGATATCCCGGTCTTTCACGACGACCAGCACGGCACCGCCGTGATTTGCGCCGCCGGGCTGATCAATGCGCTGCACTTGTCGGGCAAGAAGATCGAGGACGTGAAGATCGTGCTCAACGGCGCGGGTGCGGCGGGGATCGCCTGTATCGAACTGTTGAAGGCGATGGGTGCGCAGCATGACAACTGCATTACCTGCGACACCAAAGGGGTGATCTGGCAGGGCCGGACCGAGGGCATGAACCAGTGGAAATCGGCCCACGCGGTCAAAACCGACCTGCGCACGCTGGAAGAAGCTATGGCCGGCGCCGACGTGTTCCTGGGTGTGTCCGCGAAAGGTGCGGTAACGCAGGATATGGTAAGGTCGATGGCCGACAACCCGGTGATCTTCGCCATGGCCAACCCGGACCCGGAAATCACCCCTGAGGAAGCGCACGAGGTACGGCCCGATGCCATTGTTGCAACCGGGCGCAGCGACTATCCGAATCAGGTCAACAACGTGCTGGGCTTTCCCTATCTCTTCCGGGGTGCGCTGGATATTCATGCCCGAGCGATCAATGACGATATGAAGATCGCCTGCGCTCGCGCCCTGGCCGAACTGGCGCGGCAGGATGTGCCGGACGAGGTCGCGCTGGCCT
>CAYGNB010000191.1:0-6583 GCA_964351135.1 uncultured Rhodobacterales bacterium
GACCAAGAGGATGGAGAGCCGCCGAGTGCAGAAACGCTGTACGGGGTGACCTTGGCAGAGGAGGCTTGGTGGCGCGGCACGACCGAGCTTGCCCTGCTTGCCCGATGTGGATCCTCCCATGGTCTGGCGATCCCCTCTGCGCTCGCTGGCAAAGGCGGATGAAGTCCATTGCGGCTCGGCACATGACCCGGTCCTCTCGCGCGACCTCTGGCGTGGCCATCCTGATTTCGTGAATGACAGGTGCCGGTGCGCGCCATAGCCTGGGAGAATGAGTGCAGCCGCCTGGTCAGACGAGGAGAACGACGCGATCGTCGCGGCGTGGTTCGCCATGCTCACGGATGATCTTGCCGGACGCCCTGTGAACAAGGCCGCGCAAAACCGCGCCTTGCAGGAACAGACCGGGCGCAGCCGCGGGGCGATCGAATTCAAGTACTGCAACATATCCGCCGCCGCCAGGTCGTTCGCTCTGCCGATCCTGCGCGGTTACCGGCCGCGCTTCAATTTCCAGATGGCGCTGGCCGAGGCGATCTCGCGATGGCTGGCGCGACACCCGGATTGGCACGTTCACAGGTGCGCAGACGTTTCACAGGAGTTCGCCGAACCAGAGCAGATCTTTGTCGATGTCGCCCCCGCCCTGCGCAATGCACCGCCGCCTGACGAACTGGAGCAGATGCAGCGGATCGCTCGACGCTTTGACGTGGCCGGCCGGGACGAGCGCAACCGCGCCCTGGGTTACGCTGGCGAGGAGCGCGTGCTGCGCCATGAGCGTGTCACCCTCCGCCAGGCCGGCCGCGACGATCTTGCCGACCGCATCCGCTGGGTCTCTCAGGAGGATGGCGACGGCGCAGGCTATGACATCCTGAGTTTCAGCCCGGAGGGCCATGAACGCCTGATCGAGGTGAAGACGACGAACGGTTGGGCGCGCACGCCCTTCCACATCTCGCGCAACGAGCTGAAGGTCTCCAAGGAACGTGCGGACGCCTGGTGCCTCTTCCGCCTGCACGACTTCGCGCGCCAGCCCCGTGCATTCGAGTTGCGCCCGCCGCTGGCTGCGCATGTTGATCTCATTGCCACCAGTTACAGCGCGAGTTTCCATTGACCGAAAAGGCTGACCCCCGCCGCTTTCACCGCACCATTGGCGTGGCCTATTCCGGGGCCGAGACCGCCGAGAGCGGTCTCAAGGGGCTGCGTGTCTATCAGACCGTCGGCGATGGCCCTGCCGAAGAGGTGAGGCCGCCACTGGGGCCGAGGCGACACTGGACGCGCCATGCCCTGGCCGATTGGTTGATCGAGCGACTTACGGACGAGCCGTCTTGCATCATCGGTATCGACCATGCCTTTTCCTTCCCCATGCGCTATTTCGAGGCGCACGGCCTGCCGCCGGACTGGCAGGCCTTCCTTGAGGATTTCCACGCGCACTGGCCGACCGATCAACCGCATACCTATGTGGATTTCATTCGGGATGGCAGTGTCGGGAAGGGGGCTGCGCGTATGGGCACACCCCGCTGGCGGCGTCTGACCGAAGACGCTGTCCCATCCGCAAAGTCGGTGTTCCAGTTCGACGGCCAGGGCACTGTGGCGAAAACCTCTCATGCCGGTCTGCCCTGGCTGCATCGCATACGTAGCAATTGCCCCAATGCGCATTTCTGGCCCTTTGATGGCTGGCAGACGCCGCCCGGGGCATCGGTGCTGGCAGAGGTGCACCCCAGGCTCTGGAAGGGCCGCCACGCGGCAAATGGGCTAGCGCCGGCGCAGAAAAACGCCTTCACGGTGGCCAGCTGGCTGCGCGACGCGGACATGGATGGCCGCATTGCAGCTGCCTTTTGCCCCGACCTGCCGCCCGCTGTCGCCGCCACCGCGCAGGTCGAAGGCTGGATCCTGGGAGCTCAATTCGATCCGACGCTTCGCTGCCAGAGCCACTGAGAGCGCTCAGGACGGCCATTATGCTCTGCCCGCTGTCTGACGCTGCGAAACGCGCTACTCGACTCCTGTGAGCGCCCCAGCCAGCCTGGCGGGCGTCGGGGCCCATCCGATGCTGCCTCGTGCGACTGGCGAGCTCGGCAACTGGCAGAAATCAGGTTCCTCATGTTGCTCATGGCAAATGATATTGCTTTAGTCATGAACATAAGCTAGAGCTTACGATAACAAGCACTTAGTTTGTCCCGTGAACACAAACACAAGTCACAGGAACGCCATGAAGAACGTTGTGGGCTATATTCGTGTGTCCACCAAGAGGCAGGCAGAGTTGGGAGGCAGCCTGGATGAACAAGCGTATGCGCTCCGTGGATATTGTGACGAGAAGAACCTTAATCTACTCACAATAGAAGAGGACGACTGCTCGGCGGCAGGCGCACAAGGACACCTATTTCGTCCTGGTCTGCGGCAAGCCATCCATACCGCCAAGGAGAAAAAGGCCGGCCTCCTCGTTCCGAGTGTGGATCGTCTGGCGCGCCACCCGGCTGTGTTGTCGGAGATCCTGAAGAGCGACCTGCCAGTCATATCCATAGCGGAACGCCGCCGCATGGGGCGAAGGAGCCTTGAACGCCTGCTCCATGACGCACAGAGGGATCGCGACAGAATTGTCGGTAAAGCTCGTGAAGGTATAGCACGTGCAAAAAATAATGGCGTCAAGCTCGGCAACCGGAAGAACCTGGATGTTGCACAGCGCAATGGTTCCATTTCGAATGCCGCAAGAGCAGATCGTAAAGCCACGGAACTGGCAGATTTCATAGAGCGCACAGCCGGATGGAACAAACTGACTCTCCGGGAGAAGGTTGATCTCACGAACCGCTCTGGTCCGCACAATCTTATCAGTGAGAAGCGAAATGAACGTCGCCCGTGGACGATGAGCAGTATCAGAAAGCCGCTCAAGAGAGCCGAGGCCGAACTGGATTTGCGTAGGGCGATGGAGAATGAGCCGTATGATCCCTCGCTCTCCCGGAGCTTGGATTGAGGTGCCCCTAGTTTCCTAGACACCTGCCTGGTTCAGTTTCCTCTGTCTGATTTCGAAGTCAACGGGCGACAGAATGCCGTTGTTCGTGTGTTTGTGCTTCGGGTTGTAGAAGAGCTCGATGTATTCGAACAGGTCCTACCTTGCCGCTTCTCTGGTCGGATAGGTGCGACGTCTGACCCGCTCCCGTTTCAGCAACTGGAAGAAGCTTTCGACGACCGCATTGTCATGGCAATTGCCGCGTCGGCTCATGCTGGGTTCCAGGTTGTGCTGGTGGAGAAACGTCTGCCACTCCCGACTGGTGAACTGGGAACCTTGATCGGAATGCACCATGACTTGGCCAATGGGCTTTCGGCGCCAGACTGCCATCAACAGGGCCTGTAGGGCCAGGTCCGTGGTCATGCGGGATTGCGCCGATCCCATTGCCCGGCAGGCGATTTGCACAGCAAATCTGCCGAGATGGGGCCGACGACACGACGAGAGAACAGGTCGATGAGCTCCACAATGGCTCCGCTCAGCCGGTCTTGACCACAACCCGATCAACAGAAAGAAACAGGAACGGATTCTACGCCGGAACGGCCCGGATCTGGGGGCAACGTCACAACGTCAACGAGGATCAACCGGCGCATTGATATGTATCGCGGGTGATCAGGAATGGCTCGACATCCCCATCTTCGTGAACAGGCGGATCCCGCAGATGAGCGAAGTCCTAGGAAATCCGGGAGACCATGGTGGGGATGCCTTCTGGCGCCACCAAAATCTGGCGCCCGAAACCTCCCATACCGGCCGCGCAGCAACGCTTTGGCCACGGTTGGGTGCTTGGGGGTGTTCACGCTTCCGCAGCGGAATCCATGCGATTCACTAATGTTGCAATGACCGAACATGTGCCCGTCAGCTCCCGTCGATTTCCTCCGGTGCGCTCGCCATCGCTTCCTGGTAGTAAACCTCGACTTGGCCTGTCAGATCTTGCAGGCGCATGCCCAGCCCCTTGCTGAGTGCGCAGAGCGCAGACAGCGACGGCTGGCGTCTGCCCGTCTCGAGTTGCGAAACGAAGCGTGCGGACACGTCCGCGCGGGCCGCGAGTTCTTCCTGCGTCAGACCCATATTTGTGCGCTCCTTTGCCAGCGCCGTGGCAAACGCAGCGATCAGTGGTTCGTTCCGCCTTTCCATGCGGATAGCCATCTCGCACGGGTTGACAGGCCACCACGAACAGTTGTTCTAGTTAAGCTTGATGGATGAGAGTTCGAAAACAAAATCGAGCCTGTGCCACGGGAGAAGTCTCTCACGCCGGGATTCATCACCTGTATCAATCGTCCCCTCGCACGTATTGGCCGATACGGTTTAGGGGGCGCAGCGGGGTATGGCCGCACAAAGTAAGTAAGGGGAGAGCCATGTGAGTTATTCCACGTCCACGATCGGAGCCCTGTTGAAGGAAGTGAACCGACGCTATTTCCTGCCCGCCATTCAACGCCCTTATGTCTGGAAAGCGGCCCAGGTGAGCATGCTGATCGACTCGCTGATGAAGGGCTACCCGATCAGCTCGTTCATGTTCTGGTCGGTCGATGGGGCATTGAAGGAAGACATGAAGATCTACAGTTTCATCGAGAACTGGCAGCCGGGAATGCAGAACCCACCAGCCTCTTCCGATGGCCGTGATGTCATTCTGGTGCTGGATGGGCAGCAACGTCTGACGTCGTTGCAGATCGCTTTGCGCGGCACGTTTTCGGAAAAGGTCAAATACAAGCGGCGCTCGAACCCCGACGCCTGGTCCGAGAAAACGCTCTATCTCGATCTTCTTAAAGATCCGAACGACGAGGATGAGGAAGGCGAGACCGACCTCGCGCTCAGCTACGGCCTGCGTTTTCACGCTCACCCGCCGCGCAACAATTACCTCCACCACTGGTTCCGACTGGGCCGGATCCTCAACTATGAGACGGAATCCGTCCTGGAGGATCTTGTCCAGGAAACGCTGGCCGATCTGCATCGTGGCGTCACAGCCTATCAGCGCGAGATTGCGACGCAGACGCTTCGTCGCCTGCATCGCGTGATCTGGACCGAGGAGGCGATCAACTATTACACTGAGACCAGTTCTTCCTTGGACCGTGTGCTCGATATCTTCGTACGTGCCAACGACAGCGGTGCGCCGCTGTCGAAGTCCGACCTGATGATGTCACTGATCACGTCAAAATGGGAAAGAGGCTCTGCGCGGGATGAAGTCTTCGGCTTCGTCGATCACATCAAAAACGGGCTCGGCTCCCCGAACAAGATCTCCAAGGATTTCGTCCTCAAATCCTGCCTTGTGCTCTGCGGCTTCGATGTCAAATACAACGTCTCGAATTTCACGAATGACGCAGTGTCGGAGATCGAGCGCCAGTGGCCTGCGATCAAGAACGCGATCGAGCGCACGTTTCTGTTCCTGAACCAGCGTGGGATATCGGAAGAGAACCTCAGTTCGCTGAACGCGGTGCTACCGATCGCCTGGTATCTGTTTCACTTGCCGGACGTCACGCTGCGTGGCTCATCGATATTCGATCAGCAGAATGCGCGCGCGGTCCAGCGATGGCTCCTGAACAGCTTGTTGATGGGCGTCTTCGCCGGCACCTCGGATCGCACCATTTCCCTCGCACGGGCGACCCTGAAAGAAGCACAGCAATCCGGCCGGAGCTTTCCCGAAAGGCAGCTTTACGATGCTCTTGCCGTCGCTGGCCGGCAGACCCGGCTGGATGAAAGAGCCGTCGAGGACCTGCTGGAGCTTCGCTACAACCGAAATAAGACGTTTCTGGTCTTGTCGCTGCTCTACCGGGATCTCGACTGGAGCGGGACGACATATCATGTGGATCATATCATTCCCAAGGCCCTCGCGCAGCGCAGGGTACTGATGGCGAGGAACCTGCCGGAGCATCGCATCCAGCAGATCGTGTCATCGGTGGATCGTCTTGGAAACCTGCAGCTTCTGCCCAGCCACGAGAACCTGGAGAAAGCCGACATGCCGTTCGCCGCGTGGATCACCAGCCGCACGGACAGCTATCGCGGGAAGCACATGATCAGCCAGAAGCCGGACCTGTGGACGGAAACGAGCTTGCCCGAGTTCGTGCAGGACCGCGAACGGCTGATACGCGACCGTCTGATCGGCCTTTCGGCGATGGAGCCTGCAGAATGACGCGGGAGGATCTGCGGAAGGCGTGCCTCGCGGTCCTTGACGAACGCTCCATGGAACATCCCGCCGGTCATCAAGGCAAGCTGGCCGCGCGCTATCTTCTGCGCTGCTCGAACGGGGATGCGGCAGAACTGATGTTCGAGAAAGGACCGACCTCTGCTCCCAACCTATGGGTGGCAGAGCGGCGTGTAGCCGACCTGCTCAAATCGCCCGAGCTCCAGTTCCGTCACGCACCCGCATCGGCGCTCTTCGTCTCCAGCGGCAAAGACGGCAAAGCACGGTACGGACGTCATTCCGCCCTGAAGTCGATGAAGGAACTGGCCTTCGAGGACCTTGTCTGTTTCCGGATCACCACCCTCGGCGAACTGGATCGCATACTGGATCACGTGGCCGCCTGACGCCGAAATGCCTCCATGGCATATGGACCTGTCGCGGGATTGTGCCGCTCCTTTGACCACGTATCGTGTCGCAAAGGA
>CAYGNB010000192.1:0-6579 GCA_964351135.1 uncultured Rhodobacterales bacterium
GTAACTCCCTCGCGGAGACGCACGCTTGGTTCGATTCCAAGGTCGCCCACCATTTTCCCACAACAGATCGACAACGAAACGCCCCCCCGCAGACGAGACACATTATGTGTCTCACCGCCCCATCCCCGCACCGCTTGCCCATCTCGCCTGATCGTATGGCCGGCCATGGCAAAACTGATCCTGAAACGTGGTATGTTCGCGAATACCAGATCAGGAGAAGCCGCATGCCGGAAAAGAAGCTGTCGGGAAAAACCAAGTTTTCGATCGACATCGGGTTTGAGTCCAAGGTGCCCGCCAAAAGCGCACCGGTAAAGACCATTCAGAAGGGAGCGGCGCCCGGCCACAAGGGCGTCGCGGTCACGGACATGAACTGGACCTGCCCGCTGATCGAAGTGCATTGGGAAGAACTGACCGACCCGATCGCGAAAATGGTCACCCTGTCGATCAAGGAAGTGAAAATCAGGGTCCGGTTTCACTGCTCCACCCAATATGCCAGAGAAGTGCCGACAAACAGCCCATGCTACAAGCATATCGTACAACACGAGAAAAAACATGTCGCCAACCGCAAGTCGAGCGTGAACAGGCGCAAGAAACTGGCCATCCAGTATATCCAGGATGCGACCTATCCGAAGATGGCCGAGGTTGTGGAAGTCAAGGAAAGCCAGGCCGCAGCGGTGCGCGCGGATGCGTTCAAGCGGATCGATACCGCCATGAAGGAGGCGTGCGAAAAACTGGTGTTCCTATCGAACAAGGAATCCAAAAAGGTCGATTCCGCGTCGGAGAACGCCAAGACCCAGGCGCTTTGCGCGCAGTTTGTCTAGCAGTTGCCGACACAACCAGTCAAAGCGCCAACACAGCCCGTTGGCATTTGATTTTACATGGCATTGCCAATCACCGATAAGCTTGCACACGAGAGTGATTTATCGAAAGTTTCGCGTGAAATTTCTATTATTTCACAATGGGTTGAAACGTGCGACAAAGATACGGTTGGATAAGTATGCACACCGGCCCCATAAGCTTTCACGTTTGCGCTGAAAGGCGGCAAATCGCGCTGAAGCGGTCTATTTTCCCAAGGTGATCTAGCGCCCGCTATGCGGACGAAGCGGACATTCCTGCGGAATGTTTCAACGTCTGGAATAGCCAAGATCAAACAAGAAGGCGCGCGGGCTGTGAGCAGAATCGGTCTAGCCCGACCCATCGACCTCATTCACCGTGAAGTCATCTGTGATCCACAACAATATCGTCCTACCCGGGTCGATGGTTGGTGCCAAGCTCTGCAAGCCTTGCCTGAACTGACGCTCCGCCTTTGCAAACTCGGCTCTGGCACCTCCCAGGGCGCGATATCCGCCCTCTGGCAATCGGGCTATCCAGAATGCGGCAATCAGGCTTTTCTCGCCTGCCTCTGTCGCCATTCTCTTGTGGAGCTGGTCCGTCGCCAATTCGAGGTGCTGCCAAAGCTCTATCGTGATCCTGCGATCAAGGCTGCGCGAAAGCTCGGGGTGGTTTTCACGGAATGCGGCAACTGCATCACCAGTGCGTCGACCGTAGGCACCGTCTATTGGTCCGGGATCGTAGCCAAGGGCGCTCAGCCGCGCTTGAACTGTTGCTATATCGGGCAGTTCCTCTGCCAATTCCGGGAGTGACACGTAAGTATGCTCAACTTTCGGCGCCTCGGTCGTGACGGGCTCCTCGGCTTTGGGCACGGGTGGTTCCTCCAAGGCTGCAAAGCGCGCTTCCATCTCAGCAGCCACGTCCTCCGAAAGAACCACGAAGTCTCGGCATCCACCTGAGTGAGACAAAAATTGAATGGCGTCGCCATGCTTCAATGGAACGGCGCTTTGTGGCCCGAAATCCCCTTCGCACATCAACGACACCAGCCGTGGAGCGAAAAGGAACTCGCCGACGACCTGGATCTTGTCCTCAAAGACTTGGTTGACGATTCCAGTGCGCGCGATCTCTACGTTGACGGAGCTTTCTACCTTTGGTCCCTGAATAAACAATCTGGGCTTGAGGTGGTCAGCGCCAACGATCGACGGCCAAACAAGAAGCGTGATGAAAAAAATGATCCGCATAGGAAAGCCCTCCCAGGATCGCAGTCTATCATACCAGTTTATTAGCTCAAAACGATCCACTGCCTATTTGCGCTGGCGAACTGACACGCCAAGCACAGCTCAATATCGGCGGGCCGCCGCTCGGAAACCGGACATTCGCGCGGAGCGCAGAATCCGTGACTAAGGGCTCTGTCCGGCCTTTCGCTGCTCAAAGCATGAACGGCGGCTAAGCGATCATCAGTTTCCCGCGTGACCAACCGTGAGACCTCGGGGTCGGATTACTTGTGTTGGCCATAAATCGCCCTTGACAGCGGGTGTGCATGAAAGCGGCTAAAACGTGCGAACTTATGGGTCATTGGCAGGCATTCGTTCGTATGGCGACCCCGGAAGGACTCGAACCCTCAACCTATTGATTAGAAGTCAATTGCTCTATCCAGTTGAGCTACGGGGCCGCGCTGGCAGGGTTCGGCGAACCCCGCGCTCATGTTTCTAGAGGCGAATGCCGGCGAACTCAAAGCGATTTTCCATCGCGTCCGCGGCGTCCTTTTCCCTTATCGTCCCGCGCCCCGACTCGACTCTGCCGGGCCGAGATCATAACATGAACAAACAACGAACATATTGAGGTGGCGAGACCGGTATGTCGCGGCGCATCGTGTCATTGTGGTTTCCCAGACTGGCCAGCGAACGGGCTTTGCGTGGCAGGCCCGTCGATGCGCCCTTTGCGCTGACCCTGCACGACAACAATACCGACCGGCTGTATTGCCTGAACCGGATCGCCGAGGCGGCGGGGCTTCATCGTGGCATGGGCTATGCAGATGCGCGTGCCTTCTGCCCCGACCTGCAGAGCCGCCCGGCCGATCCGCGCGGCGACCGGCGGTTCCTGCACACCCTGCTGCGCTGGGCGACACGCTATTGCCCCTGGGTCGGCCCCGAAGGCACCGATGGGCTGGTGCTGGACATCACCGGATCGGCGCATCTGTTCGGCGGCGAGGCAGAGATGCTGGGCGACATGCGCGCGCGGCTGACGCGGGCGGGACTGACCGTGCGCGCCGGACTGGCCGATACCCGTGGTGCGGCCTGGGCGCTGGCGCGGTTCTGCGAAGGTATCGCCGCGCCGGGCGAAACGGCGGCGCAGATTGGCCCCCTGCCCGTGGCCGCCCTGCGGCTTGACGAGAACACCTGCACCACCCTCGGGCGGCTCGGCCTGCGCAACATTGCCGATCTGGCCGCCGCGCCGCGCGCGCCCCTTGCCCGCCGGTTCGGCCCGGACGTGCTGCTGCGGCTGGATCAGGCGCTGGGGGCCCAGCCGGAAGAGGTCTCGCCCCTGCCCGACCCGCCGCGCCATGCGGTACGGATGACTCTGCCGGAACCGATCGGGCACAGCGCCGATGTGATGGCCGGGACAAAACGGCTGCTGGCCCGGCTCTGCGCCCGGCTGGAGGACCGCGAGGCGGGCGCGCGGGACTTGCTGCTGACCCTGCGCCGGGTCGATCAGGCCAGCCAGCAGGTCGAGCTGCGGCTGGCCCGTCCGTTGCGGGATGCGCACCGCATCCTGCCGCTGTTCGAACGCGGCGTGGCCGAGGTCGATGCCGGATACGGAATTGATCAGCTGCGGCTGGAGGCAACGCGGGTCGAACCGCTGCCGGCCCGGCAGGTCGCTCATGCCGGCGCCGCGCGCAGCGACCGCCTCGACGATCTGGTCACCCGGATCGGCACCCGGATCGGACTGGAAAAAATCATCCGTTTCCTGCCCGCCGACAGCCATATCCCCGAACGCAGTTTCCTGATCGCCCCGGCGGCGTGGACCAGCCCCGAAACCGGATGGGTCGCCCCTCATCCCCGTCCCCTGCGCCTGTTCCCGCCCGAACCCATCGCCGGTGCCGGCCTACACCCGCCGGCCCGGTTCCGCTGGCGGGGCATGGCGCTGACCAGCACGGCGACGACGGGGCCGGAACGCATCTCTCCCGAATGGTGGCTGGAGGACGAGAACTGGCGCAGGGGGCTGCGCGACTATTGGCAGGTCGAGACAAGGCAGGGTCGGCGGCTGTGGCTGTTCCATACGCCGCAAGATCCGGGCTGGTTCGTGCAGGGGGAATTCGCATGATCGAGGTCAACCGGGACCATCGGCAGGTCGAAGCGTTACGCCCTGAACGGCTGACAGGCGGCTCCGGTGACCCCGGCTATGCCGAACTGTGCGTGACCACCAATTTCACCTTCCTCACCGGCGCCTCGCATCCCGAAGAGATGATAACGCGGGCGGCCGAACTGGGGCTGGAGGCGATTGCGATTACCGACCGGAATTCCCTGGCCGGGGTGGTGCGGGCGTACAAGGCATTGAATATACTCAAGGATGCGGCCCATGAAACCGTCAGCATCCGGTCCCAGCACCGCATGGACAGCTGTTCGCGGCAAGAGATCGGCCATCCGCAACCGATCGCCCGCCCCGAGGCCGTCCGCCTGCCCCGGCTGATCGTGGGCTGCCGGCTGGTGTTGCGTGACAGCCCGCTCGACTGGCTGGCTCTGCCGCGTGACCGCCCTGCCTATGCCCGCCTTGCCCGGCTGCTGACGCGGGGCAAGCAGCGGGCGGAAAAGGGCGACTGCCATCTCGATCTGGCCGACATGCTGAACGGTTGCACGGGCATGATCCTGATCGGCCTGCCGCAACAGGCCGCACCCGCACACACGGTCACGGCCCACCTGCGGCTGGCGGCACAGCGATTTCCCGGCCATGTGTTTCTGGGCGCCGCGCCGCGTTATGACGGCGCGGATCAGGCCCGGTTCCGGCGGGCCGCACTGCTCGCCCAGCAGGTTGCCGCGCCGCTGGTGGCGGTGGGCGACGTGCTGATGCATCGCGGCAGCCGCCGCCAGCTGGCGGACGTGCTGACCTGCATCCGCGACCATGTCACCATCGACGACATCGGCACCCGCGCCCTGCCCAATGCCGAACGCCGCCTGAAAGGGGCGGCGGACATGGCCCGCCTGTTCCGAGACTATCCCGCCGCCATCCGCCGCAGTCTGGAGATCGCCGCCAGATGCAGCTTCTGCCTGAGCGAACTCAGTTACGAATACCCCGACGAGATCGCCGATGGCGAAGCTCCGCAGGCCCGGCTGGAGCGGCTGGCCCGCGAAGGGCTGAAATGGCGCTATCCGGACGGGCCGCCCGACACGGTACTGGCCACCGTCGACAAGGAGCTGGCGCTGGTGAAGAAGCTCGATTTCCCGGCCTATTTCCTGACCGTCCACGACATCGTGAAATTCGCGAAATCCAGGGGAATCCTGTGCCAGGGGCGGGGGTCGGCCGCCAATTCGATCCTGTGCTATCTGCTGGGCATCACCGATGTCGGTCCCGAAACCATCTCGATGGTCTTTGAACGGTTCGTCTCCGAATACCGGGGCGAACCGCCGGACATAGACGTGGATTTCGAACATGAACGCCGCGAGGAGGTGATCCAGCATATCTATGAGACATATGACCGCCACCGCGCGGGGCTCTGCGCCACGGTGATCCATTTCCGGTCGCGCGCGGCGATCCGCGAGGTGGGCAAGGTGATGGGGCTGTCCCAGGATGTGACGGCGAGCCTTTCGGGCCAGATCTGGGGCATGTCGAACGGCGGCGCCGATCCCGACCGTATTCGCGAACTGGGGCTCGACCCTGCCGACAGGCGGCTGGCCCAGACCATCCGCCTGATCGGCGAGATCATCGGCTTTCCGCGCCACCTGTCACAGCATGTGGGCGGCTTCGTCATCACCAAGGGGCGGCTCGACGAACTGTGCCCGATCGAGAATGCGGCGATGGAAAATCGCACCGTGATCGAATGGGACAAGGACGACATCGACACGCTGGGCATCCTGAAGGTCGATGTGCTGGGGCTGGGCATGCTGACCTGTATCCGCAAGGCCTTTGGCCTGATGCGGGATCATGAACGGCAGGATCTCACGATCGCCTCTGTCCCGCAGGAGGACCGGGCAACCTATGCCATGCTCCAGCAAGCCGACGCCATCGGGGTGTTCCAGGTCGAAAGCCGGGCGCAGATGAATTTCCTGCCCCGGATGAAACCGGAAATATTCTACGATCTGGTGATCGAGGTCGCCATCGTCCGGCCCGGCCCGATCCAGGGCGGCATGGTGAAACCCTATATCCGGCGACGGCAGGAACTCGAGGCCCCCGAACCCTTCGGTCCCGCACTTGCGGAAGTGACACGCAAAACCCTTGGCGTGCCGCTGTTCCAGGAACAGGCAATGCGGATTGCCGTCGTCGGCGCGGGCTATACCGCCGAAGAGGCCGACCGGTTGCGGCGTTCGCTGGCCTCGTTCCGCCGCATGGGTACCATCGACCAGCATCGTGACCGGTTCATCGCCGGCATGTTGAAAAACGGCTATTCCCAGGACATCGCAGAGCAGTGCTTTTCCCAGATCGCGGGTTTTGCCGATTACGGTTTCCCCGAAAGCCACGCCGCCGCCTTTGCCATGCTCGCCTATGTCTCGGCCTGGCTGAAATGCCACCACCCGGCGATCTTTGCCTGCGCGC
>CAYGNB010000193.1:0-6544 GCA_964351135.1 uncultured Rhodobacterales bacterium
GGGCAGATGGAACACGGTGCGGATTCGCCGGTCTGGCTGGTGACCGACAGCGAGCCGTTGGCGCAGGAGGTGCTGGCGCTGATCCCTAGGCTGATCGCCAGCCTGCCGGACGCCAACGCGCAATCTGCCGCCGCCTCGTGGCAGAGCCTTGCGGAAATCGTGCTTTGCGATGACCGCGAGGAGATGGCCGTAACCGCCGACCGCTATGCGCCCGAACATCTGCATGTTCAGGCCCGCGATCTGGACTGGTGGCTGGCACGGCTCAAGGCTTATGGCTCGCTGTTTCTCGGCGCCGAAACGACCGTGGCCTTTGGCGACAAGGCGTCGGGGCCGAACCATGTACTGCCGACCTCGGGCGCGGCGCGCTATACCGGCGGGCTGTCGGTGCACAAGTTCCTCAAGACGGTGACATGGCAGCGCGCCAGCGGAGAGGCGGCGCGTCAGGTCGCGGAAGTCACCGCGCGCATTTCGCGGCTGGAAGGCATGGAAGCCCACGCCCGCACCGCCGATATCCGCCTGTCGCCCCGCGGCTAGGCGGCAACCGGGGCTCAGACCTCGTCGGCGTAGTGGCAGGCGCTGCGGTGGCCGGGTTCGAACTCGCGCAGTTTGGGAACCTCGGCAGCGCAACGGTCGGTGGCCATCGGACACCGGGTACGGAAAAAACAGCCGCTTGGCGGGTCGATCGGGCTCGGAACGTCGCCCGTCAGCACCACCCGGTCACGCCCGGCGGCGGGATCGGGCAACGGGACCGCCGAGAGCAGCGCCTTAGTATAAGGATGCCGCGGGTGCGCAAAGATCGAGTGCCGGTCGGCAATTTCCATGATCCGGCCGAGATACATGACCGCAATCCGGTCGCTCATATGTTCCACCACCGCAAGGTCGTGCGAGATGAAGAGCAGCGCGAGGCCCAGCTCTTTCTGAAGGTCCATCAGCAGGTTGATGATCTGCGCCTGCACCGACACGTCGAGCGCCGACACCGCTTCGTCGCAGACGATGATGTCGGGTTCCGAGGCCAGGGCACGGGCGATGCAGATACGCTGGCGCTGGCCGCCCGAGAACTGGTGCGGCATCCGCTTCATCGCCTCGCGTGGCAGGCCCACCTTTTCCAGCAGGTCGCCGACACGTTCGGCCCGTGCCTCCCGGCCCCTGAGCAACCCGTGGCTGCGCAGTGGCTCGGCGACCAGATGTTCAACGCTCATGCGCGGATTGAGGCTGGAATAGGGGTCCTGGAACACGACATTGAGCCGCTTGCGGATCGGTTTGAGATCTCTCGGACCGAGCTGGTCGATCCGCTGCCCATCGAGCATGATCTCGCCGTCGGTCAGCGGGATCAGACGGGCGAGGCATTTGCCGACCGTGGATTTGCCGCAGCCCGACTCGCCCACCAGCGACAATGTCTCGCCGCGGGCGATATGAAAGCTTACGTCGCTAACCGCGTGCACGGCCTTCTGCGTGCCCGAAAACAGCCCCGAGGCAATCGGGAACCGTTTCACCATGTTGTGCACTTCGATCAGGTGGGCGGGGTTTGCGTCGGCCTGTGTCATGCGGCGGAAACCTCTCGGGTTGCGAAATGGCAGGCGGCGAGATGGTTGGGTGCCTTTTGTTCCAGCGCGGGTTCGATGCGCCGGCAGATATCCCGCGCCGCCGGGCAGCGGTCGGCAAAGGCGCAGCCGGCGAGCGGTTTCGACATGTCCGGCACCCGGCCCGGAATTTCGGCCAGACGCACCGCCGCGCCACCGCCGACCGACGAACCCAGCTTGGGCAGCGCGTTCAGAAGCCCCTGGGTATAGGGATGGCGTGGTGTGCGGAAGAGATCGGCAACGGCCGCTTCTTCGACCTTGCGCCCGGCATACATCACCAGAACGCGCTCGGCGAATTCGGCCACCACGCCCAGATCGTGTGTGATCAGCATGACCGCCGACCCGACCTTTTGCCGCAGGTCCTGCATCAGATCGAGAATCTGCGCCTGGATTGTCACGTCGAGCGCGGTTGTCGGTTCGTCGGCCACCAGCAGCGCGGGGTTGCACGCGAGCGCAATCGCAATCATCGCGCGCTGGCGCATCCCGCCCGAAAGCTGGTGCGGATATTCGTCGACCCGTTGCTCGGGCGAAGGGATACCGACCAGCCGCAGCATTTCGATGGCACGGTCGCGCGCGTCCGCGCGGCTGGCCCTTTCGTGCAGGCGGACGGATTCGCCGATCTGCTGGCCGATGGTAAAGACGGGGTTGAGCGAGGTCATCGGTTCCTGAAAGATCATTCCGATCTCGCTGCCGCGCAGGCGACGCATCTGCCGTTCCGGGGCTTTCAGCAGATCCTGACCGCGAAAGCTGATCTGGCCCGCGATCTTGCCGGGCGGGGTGGGCAGAAGCCGCAGGATCGACATCGAGGTCACCGATTTGCCGCAGCCGGATTCGCCCACCACGGCGAGCGCTTCGCCCTCGTTGATGTCGAAGCTGAGCCCGTCGACGGCGCGGTTCACGCTGGTCGTGGTGCGGAAATGAACCTGCAGGTCGCGCACTTCGAGAAGGGCCATGGCTTACACCTGTTTGGCAAGGCGGGGATCGACCGCGTCGCGGAGCCCGTCGCCGAGAAGATTGACGGCCAGAACAGTGACCGAAAGGAAAAGTGCGGGAAAGAACACCACGTTCGGCTTCACCTGCCAGAGCGCGCGGCCTTCGGACATGATGTTGCCCCACGAGGGGATGGAACTGGGCGTGCCCGCGCCGATAAAGCTGAGGATCGCCTCGGTGATCATCGCCGACGCGCAGATATAGGTGGCCTGCACGGTCAGCGGGGCCAGCGTGTTGGGCATGATGTGGCGCCAGATGATGCCGAGCGTTGAGGTGCCGCAGGCCGTGCCGGCCTCGACATAGGGTTGTTCACGCACCGACAGCACGACCGAGCGGGTGAGCCGGGCGACGCGGGGAATCTCGGCGATGGTGATTGCGAGGATCACGTTGAACACCGAACCGCCGCGCATCAGCGTCATCAGCGCAATCGCCAGCAGGATCGCGGGGATCGACATAAGCCCGTCCATCACCCGCATGATGATGTTATCGGCCCAGCGGACAAAGCCCGACAGCAGCCCGATCGCAAGCCCCACCGTCGAGGCGCAGAGCGCCACGCCGATGCCGACGATCAGCGATACCCGCGCGCCATAGATCGTGCGTGAGAAGATGTCGCGGCCCAGCATGTCGGTGCCGAACCACGCTTCGGCAGACGGTGATTTGACCCGCATCGCCGGGTTGAGGGCGCTGGGATCGGTGGTGGCGATCAGCGGTGCGAAAATGGCCGTCGCTGCGATCAGGACCAGCAGGACCGCACCGATCCACATCGTCGGATGTTCGATCAGCATGACCATGGCGCGCGACCGTTCCGGCGGCGGGGCGAGGATCACGGGGCGCGCAGGTGCGGCGGCCAGCTTGTCCTCGGTGATGTCGGGGGCAGAGCTCAATAGCGTATCCTCGGGTCGATGACGGTATAGCTCAGGTCGATGAACAGGTTGATGATCACATAGACAAAGCTGAAGATCAGGATGATCGCCTGGATGACGGGGTAATCACGGCGCAGGATGGAATCGACCGTCAGGCGGCCCAGCCCCGGCAGGGCGAAAACGGTTTCGATCACCACCGCGCCCGAGATCATCAGCGCGATACCGAGCCCGACGACGGTGACGATCGGAACCATCGCGTTGCGCAGCGCATGGACAAAGAGCACGGTATGTCCCGCCGCGCCCTTGGCGCGCGCGGTGCGGATATAATCCTGCTGCAGGATTTCGAGCATGGTCGCGCGGGTGATGCGCGCGATGAGCGCAATGTAGACGCCCGATAGCGTGGCCGCCGGAAGAATGAGACCGCGCAGCCAGGGCCAGAGCCCATCGGAAATCGGCGAATAACCCTGCACGGGCAGCCATCCGAATTTCAGCGCGAGAAACCACGCCAGCACATAGCCGACCACGAATACGGGCACGGAAAAACCCAGCACGGCGGCGAGCATGATGACCCGGTCGAGCAGGGAGCCGCGCTTCCACGCAGCGGCCACCCCCATCGGAATGGCGATAACCAGCGCGATAACGAGCGTGACCACCATCAGCGAAACGGTCGGTTCGACGCGGGTGAGGATCATCTGCGACACCGGTTCCTGCGTAAAGATCGAGCGCCCGAAATCGCCCCGGAAGATGCCGGTCGACCATTCCGCAAAGCGGACGGGAAAACTGCGGTCGAGACCCAGTTCGCGGCGGATGTTCTCGATATCCTCCTGCGTGGCCTGATCGCCGGCGAGAATCGCCGCCGGATCGCCCGGCGCGAGGTAAAGCAGGCTGAACACGAAGAGCATCACGAACAGGACCACGGGGATGGTCGAAAAGATGCGTCTGACGATGTAGGAACTCATCGGCGGGTCAGCCTCTTACTGCTGCGCCTGAGGGGACCGTGCAGGCGATCATGCGCGGCCTCTGGCGGAAGCGATGGAAAACGGCCCGGAACCAATAGCAGGATCCCGGGCCGCGGGGAGCGACCGGATCACGTCCGGTCGACATTCCAGAACAGATCGACGGAGGCTTCGAGCATCCCGGACAGGTCGGCACGCACGGCCCCGTCGCGGAACGACTGGCCAAGCGGGACCGTCGGCACCTGATCGAGCGCACGGTTATGCGCCTTGTCGAACAGCGCCTGCGCTTCTTCCTCCGATCCGGCGCTGAGCCACTGGGCTACCGTGTCTTCCATCTCGGCGTCTTCGGACCAGCCCCACCAGCCCTTTTCGCCAAGGCCGCGCGTGGTGGCGTTGGTCGCCGGGTTGTCGATCGAAATCGCGGGCCAGTTGGTGTGCGCAATGCTCCAGCCGCCGTTTTCGACCGGCTCTTTCGACACGCGCCGCTGGACGACCGTGCCCCAGTCGGTGTCCTGCAGATCGACATTCATGCCGATCTTGGTGAGCAGATCGGCGGTGATCAGCCCGTGCGGGTGGATCGAGGCGATGTCGGTCGGGTTCAGGATCACCACCTTTTCGCCCTTGTATCCCGCGTCTATCACCGCCTGTTTCGCGGCTTCGATATCGAGAGAACCCAGAATACCCTGGCCCAGCTCGTTCACGCCGGGCAGGCCGCAGGGGAAGGACGCGAGACAGACCGAGCGGTTGGCGTCGCTGGCCGTGACCGATTGCAGATAGGGCACCTGATCGACCGCCTTGAGGATGGCGCGGCGCAGTTCGACATTGTTGAACGGCGGCTGCAGGTGGTTGAAGCGCAGAACGTGGACAAGACCGAACGGATCGGTCCGATTCAGGTTCACGTCCGGATGCGCGTCGATCACCGGGGCGAGATCGGGCAGGATCGTAGACACCCAATCCACCTCGCCCGCCTGAATGGCGGCGGCGGCGGTGGCCGGATCGGGGATCACCTGCCAGACCAGACGGTCGAAGTTCACCATCTTGCCGCCCGAGGTCCAGGCAGCCGCTTCGCTGCGCGGCACGTAAGCCTCGAATTTTTCGTAAACCATCCGGTCGCCCGAGACATATTCGTCGGCCTTGAACCGGAACGGACCGGAGCCGATCATTTCGGTCACCTGCGTCGAGATGTCGTTCTGGGCCAGCCGTTCGGGCATGATCATCGCGGGCGAGGAATGTGGTTTGCCGATGGCGTGCAGCAGGCGGCCGAACGGGCGGGTCAGCTTGATCACGATGGTCTTGTCGTCCTTCGCCGAGAAGCTTTCGGTCGCCGCGCCGAGCGCCTGGCCAAAGCCGTCACGCTTGGACCAGCGGTCGAGGCTGGCGGCGCAGTCCTGCGCACGCACCGGTTCACCGTCATGGAAGGTCAGCCCGTCTCGCAGCGTGATTTCCCAGGTCAGGCCGTCGTCGGAAACCGTATGGCCTGCTGCCATCTGCGGCACGGGCTGAAGGTTGGCATCCATGCCGTAGAGCGTGTCGAATACGCAGTAGCCATGGGTGATCGAAACTGCCGCCGGGGTAAACACCGGGTCGAGGATCGTGAGGTTGGAGCTGGGTACGTAACGCAGGGTCTTGGTGCTGCCCTGCGCGAGAGAGGGTATCGACAGCAGCGGCGTGGCCGCCGCGGCCCCAAGAAGCGTTCTGCGAGTAATCATGGTTCTGGTCCTTCCTGTTGTGTCTTGTTTTTGAAACGTGAATGCGTTGTCGTGATTAATCGGCGAATTCCGGGGCGGGATCGGGAATGGGCGCAGGTTCGGCCAGATCGTCGGCGGGCCAGAACGGGCGGCGGCGCTTTTCCCAGTCGACATCCTGCAGCCGCAGTGCCGCCCCGCCAGGGCCGTGCAGCGCGATGCATTGGACGCCGGGCCCGAGCAGTTTGCGATAATTCATAAGGTTCTTGAATGATGCCATCTTGCCGGTGGTGATGTCGATCCCGGACGCCGCATAGTGTTCGTCCATATGTTCGTAGAAGGGCAGGCTGCCGACGAGGATGCGCACACCGCCTGCGCGCAGCACCGCCGTCAGTCCAGTCGAGGTCGTGGTTCCGCCCGTCGGTCCGCCGCTATAGGTGAATTTGCCGTCGCGCAGCCGTTCGACCGTT
>CAYGNB010000194.1:0-6539 GCA_964351135.1 uncultured Rhodobacterales bacterium
CTCTCGGCGACCGCTCAGTCGAACTTTGCGAGGAAGGCCTCTGTGACGGCCAGGCAGCTTTCCTTTTCCTCGACATGCGGCATGTGGCTGGAATTGGGAAAGACATGGCCGACAACATCGGGAATCAGGTCGAGGAAGGGCTGCACACACTCCTCTGTCGCCTCGTCATGCAAGCCGCGGAAAGCGAGCGTGGGGGCGGCGATGTTCGGCAGGCGCTCGATCACGGACCAGGTCTTCATCGTGCCGACAACGTGGAACTCGTTGGGCCCGTTCATGGTGTGATACACCGTGGGGTCCTCTTCCATGGCGTCGAAGGTGCGCTGGACCTCGGGG
Source organism: uncultured Rhodobacterales bacterium (assembly GCA_964351135.1). Lineage (GTDB taxonomy): Bacteria > Pseudomonadota > Alphaproteobacteria > Rhodobacterales > Rhodobacteraceae > Pukyongiella. The sequence goes on from CAYGNB010000194.1 coordinate 334, forward strand.
GGCATCGGGACCACACGGCAGACGTGTCTCTCGTTAAAGACCTTCTCTGCGGCTTTGTAGTCCGGGTGATCGGTCGTGCCGTCGGCCTCGTGCGCGTCGAGCGTGGCCTGCACCTCCGGAGGCAGATCCGCCCGAAGCTTTGCGGCGCCGGCCAACCATAGCTCCATGGAGGCTGGCGAGTTTGCGATCACCAGCGCCTTGAGCCCGGCGGGGCGACGCACCCCGTGTTCGGCGCCCAGCATCCCGCCCCAGCTCTGGCCGAGATAGGCGTAGCGGTCCTGAATGCCGAGGTGTTCGAGCAACGCGTCGAGTTCGCCGAGAAAGAAATCCACAGTCCAGAAATCCGCCCCCTTGTCGGGCAGGTGGGTCGATTTGCCGTTGCCGATCTGGTCGTAGTGGATCACCGGGCGACCGGTTTCCGCCAGCTCCTTGAAATTGTCCACGTAGTCATGTGTGCATCCGGGTCCACCATGCGCCACGATCAGCGGCAGCTTGTCGGACTCGAGCGAGCCGCAGATGCGGTACCAGGTTTCGTAACCCCGATATGGTGAAAACCCTGTCGTGACGTCGTAGGCGCACATGTATGCTCTCCCGGTCCCTGTCCCATAACTTGTTGGCAAAAGGCTATCAGCGGCGCGCCGGTCGGTGACAGCTAGGGAATCTTATAGGGTGTCGGCGGGGCGAGGGGTCAGGCGTCGGGTTCAAGCAGGCGATAATGCGCGGCGAGCGCCAGCGCATGGGCCCGGTTCCGTGCGCCCAGCTTGTTCGCGGCCGACGTCAGGTGCAGCGTGACCGTCGGGATCGATCGGTCGATTTCGTGCGCGATCTGCTTGGTCGTCAGCCCTTGGGCACAGAGCATCATGCATTGCCGTTCCCGCGGTGTGAACCTGACATGTGAGGTGCGGAGGTCGTCGCCCGAGAAACCGGCGCGGACTGCATCATGCAGGACATATCCGAGGTGGCCGACGGTCGAAAGATGCTCGTCCAGATCAGTTCCGTCGGAATTGCCGATCCGAATCGCGCTGAACGTTGCCAGTGCACCGCCCGGTCCCCGGATGGGGACAGTGATGCCACTGCGCATCCCGGTATCCAGCAGATACTCAACGACAGGCCGGTGCCGGTCGTTCAGGATGTTGCGCATAATCACGCTCTGCCGGCCGTGATGCGACCATGTGAAGGGCCGGGTGACTTGCCGCGCGGCATCCATCACCGGATCGCGGCTGTAATAGCCGTTCGCGCACCACAGGTTCTCCATGTCGCCCGGCGTGCCGCGCATGCTGAGAACCGTGGGCAGGATGAATTCGCCGTCGTGGGTCAGCGGAACGGGCGAGAAGTCGTAGGTGACGATATCGAACCCTTCGGGCCGCAGGATCTCGCGCGAGAGATCCATCGCGTCGTTCAGGTTCAGGCCCGGATAAAACGCGCCCGTCTTTTCGGCCAGGGTTTGTAACATGAAGACGATGGTTGCACACTCACCGCGCTTGTCAATTCTGGCCGACGGAATGTTACGGTCTCCGGAGCCCCTTGTGCGTCTCCTGACGGGCAATTGAGCGATTGTCCCGTGTATCGGCCCGGCTTCTGCCCCGACCTATAACAATCCATAGCTATACAGGTCGAAAGGCCCACGGCTACGTTTCCATATGTCACGCGATTTCGGGGTCGCTTGCGATCTTTGCCGGAATCGTCTGTCGACGGGATCCTTCTGTCCCGCAAAGACAAAGCCAATCGCGCGCAATCGCGCAAATCAACAAGGGAATGGTAATGACGTACAGATCATCACTTGCCGCCCTGATGTCCGGCATCGCGCTGGCTGCTGTCACGGCCGCCACCCCCGCCGCGGCACAAGGGACGCCCGGCGGCACGCTGCGCCTTCTGGCCAAGGCGGCAGCGGGCACGATCGACCCGCACATCAACTACACGCTGCAGTATTTCCAGATCAACTACGTGCTCTACGACGGTCTCGTGACCTTCCAGAAGGTCGGCGACGAAACCGGCTTTGACGTGGTTGCGGATCTGGCCGATGCGCTGCCGGAGCCGGAGAATGACGGCAAGACCTATACCTTCAAACTCCGGGACGGGATCAAGTTCTCGGACGGGTCGGATCTGACGCCCGCCGACGTGCTTGCCTCGTTCCAGCGGATATTCAAGGTTTCCGGTCCGACGGCCGGCACTTTCTACAACGGGATCGTCGGGGCAGATGCGTGTATCGCCGCACCTGCCGATTGTACGCTGGACGGTGGCGTGGTGATCGATGAGGCGGCCGGGACCGTCACCATCAATCTGACCGCACCCGATGGCGAGTTTCTGCAGAAAATCGCCATTCCCCATGCGGCGATCCTGCCTGCCGAGACACCGATCAAGGACATGGGCACCGATCCGGTTCCCGGTACCGGCCCCTACATGATCGAGAGCTACAATCCGAACGAGCGGCTCAAGATGGTGCGCAACCCTCACTTCGAGGAGTGGAGCGCCGAGGCCCAGCCCGCCGGTTACCCCGACGAGATCGACTATGATTTCGGCCTGACCGAAGAGGCCGCAGTTACTGCGATCCAGAACGGCCAGGCCGACTGGATGTTCGATCCGCCGCCGCCGGACCGCCTGGCCGAGATTGGCACCAAGTTTGCCGATCAGGCGTTTGTGCACCCGCTGACTGCCATGTGGTATGCGCCGATGAACACCAATCTCGCGCCCTTTGACGATGTCCGGGTGCGTCAGGCGGTGAACTACGCCATCGACCGTTCGGCCATCGTCAAGCTCTTTGGCGGTTCGAACCTCGCGCAGCCGGCCTGCCAGATCCTGCCGCCCGGCTTCCCCTCCTACGAGCCCTACTGTCCTTACACCGCAGGCGGTGGTGACAGCTGGAGCGCGCCGGACATGGAAAAGGCCAAGGCACTGGTCGCGGAATCAGGTACGGCCGGGCAGGAGGTCACGATCATCGCCGAGGACAACACCGTCTCGCGCGCCATCGGGGTCTACCTGCAGGACGTGCTGACCGAACTCGGCTACAAGGCGAAGGTCCAGGCGATCTCGCAGAACATCCAGTTCACCTATATCCAGAACACCAACAACAATGTGCAGATCTCGATATCTCAGTGGTTCCAGGACTACCCGTCGCCCTCGAACTTCCTGCAGGTCCTGTTCAGCTGTGCATCTTTCACGCCGGGTTCCGACGCGTCGGTGAATATCGCCGGGTTCTGTGACGAGGGGATCGACGCGAAGATGGCCGAGGCGGTGTCGCTGACCCTGACAGACCCTGCGGCATCGGCGGCGCTCTGGACCGAAGTGGATCGGGACGTGACCGATGCGGCGCCGGCGGCGGTGCTGTTCACGCCGAAACGGGTGGACTTTATCTCGTCCCGCGTGAAGAATTTCACGTTCTCGCCCCAGTTCTACTGGATTATCAGCCAGTCCTGGATCGAGTAGGCGTCACGCATATCCGTTGAGCGGCGGTTCCCGGCGAGGGTGCCGCCGTTCCCTCTGAGGCAGAGATACATGAACTCCACGGAAACCGGCACGCCAGATGCCCGGGCGGGACAAGCGAAGGCAACGGAAGGCCCTTGGACCACTGCGTTGCGCAAACTGCGGCGCGACCGGGCGGCGATGACGGCGCTGGTGGTGCTGGTTCTGATCGTCGGGGTCTGCCTGCTGGCCCCGCTTTATGCCCGCCATGTCGCCATGACCGATCCCTTCACGACCAATCTCAACGGAACCGTCGTCATCGATGGCGAGGAACGTCCGGTATTGGAGCCGTCGACCACCGGCCTCGGGCTGGGCCTCACACCCATCGGGCCGACCTGGCGCCTTGGTCCGTTCATGCTGGGGGCCGACAACCAGGGCCGCGATGTCGCGGCAAGAATGCTCTACGGCGGGCGAAATTCGCTCTTTATCGCTGCCGCCTCCACCACGCTCTGTCTCGTTCTGGCGACAATCGTGGGAACGTCGGCCGGGTTCTTCGGAGGGGTGCCTGACACGGTGCTGTCGCGTATCCTCGATGTGCTCTGGGCATTTCCGATCTTCTTGCTGGCGATCTCGCTTTCCATCGTCCTGCTCAATCAGACACTGACCATAGGGCCGTGGCAGGTAACATCGGGCTCGCTGGCGCTTCCGATCTTCATCATCGGTATCGTTTACGTACCCTATGTCGCCCGGCCCATTCGCGGCCACGTTCAGACGCTCATGGGCGCCGAATTCGTCACCGCCGCGGTCGGGCTCGGCGCCTCGCCCTGGCGCATCCTGGTCAAGGACATCCTGCCCAACGTGGTGCCCCGGATCGTCGTGTTCCTGCCGCTGATCCTGGCGCTGTCGATGATCATCGAATCCGCGCTGTCCTTTCTCTCTATCGGCGTTCAGCCGCCGGATGCGAGCTGGGGCACGATCATTCAGGACGGGCAGGGGCTGCTCTATTCCCGTCCCGTGGTGGCGCTGGCGCCGGGTATCGCCATCGCGGTGACGGTGCTGGCGCTCAATATCCTCGGCGACGGGGTGCGCGATGCGCTCGACCCGAAATCGACCGTGAGGATCGGCTGATGGCCTATGCTCTCGTTGCCCGGATCGGCCAGATGGCGCTGGTCATGTTCGGTATTTCCATTGTCGTCTTCCTGATATTCTTTGCCACTCCCGGTTCCGATCCTTCGGCGCGGATCGCCGGACGTAACGCCAGCCAGGAAACATTGCTTCAGGTGCGCCACGACTTCGGTCTCGACCGGCCGCTGCCGGTGCAATACGGGCTGATGATGAAAAAGCTCTTTGTCACCCGTGACCTGACGTCGTTCGTCAATCGCGGTCAGCAAGTCATTCCCACTGTCACCCGTGCCATCCCGATCACCCTGTCGCTCGTCCTCGGCGCCGCCGTCCTGTGGCTGGCGGGCGGGCTGCTCGTCGGGCTGCTCGCCGGGGCGACCAAAGGCAGCTGGCTCGATCGGGGCCTGATGATGATTTCGCTCGCCGGTGTCTCGATGCCCGTCTTCTGGCTGGCCGAGGTCGCCAACCTTGTCAGCCAGAGCCGGTTTCACGACACATGGGCGTTTTCCTGGGTGCCGGCGCTCGGCTATGTCCCGCTGGCCGAAGATCCTGCAGGCTGGTTCAAGGCGCTGGTGATCCCGTGGACCGTGCTCGCCACGCTCTATGTCGGTCTCTATGGCCGGGTGTTGCGCGCCAGCCTGATCGAGACGATGCAGGAGGATTTTATCCGCACCGCCCGCGCCAAGGGGATCGGCGAGCGTAACGTGCTGCTGCGGCACGGGCTGCGGACCTCGCTGGTGGCGTTCGTGACCATGTTCGGACTGGATTTCGGCGCGCTCGTGGGTGGCGGGGCGCTGCTGACCGAGGTCGTCTTTGGCCTGCAGGGGGTGGGCAAGCTCACCTACGACGCGATGCAGACGCTCGATCTGCCGATGATCATGGCGACCGTGATCTACGCCTCCTTCTTTGTGGTGATGGCCAATTTCATCGTCGATGTGGTGCACATGTTCCTGGATCCGAGAGTACGCGATGCATTCTGAGCCGCTGCTGGAGGTCAGCGACCTGACCGTGCAATTCCGCTCCGAAGAGGGGCTGGTAGAGGCTGTGCGCGGTGTCTCCTTTTCCGTTGGGCGCAAGGAAATCCTGGGGCTGGTGGGCGAGAGCGGCTCGGGCAAGAGCCAGACACTGCTGGCGATCATGGGGCTGATCGACAGCCCGAACGCGGTTCTGAGCGGGTCGATACGGTTCCAGGGGCAGGAGCTCATGGGGCTGTCCCGCCGCGCGCTGGATCGCATTCGCGGCAAGAAGATCGGAATGATTTTCCAGGACCCGATGACCTCGCTGACACCGGTTCACACCATCGGCGCGCAGATCGTCGAGACCCTGCGCGCCCATGAGCCGCTGTCGCGCCGTGCCGCGCATGACCGCGCGGTCGATCTGATCGACGCGGTTGGCATTCCAGTCCCGCGCGCGGTGGCCGACCGGTATCCGCATCAGCTCTCGGGGGGGATGCGCCAGCGGGCGGTGATCGCCATGGCGGTGGCCTGCAACCCGGCGCTGCTGCTCGCGGATGAGCCCACGACGGCGCTCGACGTCACCATTCAGGCGCAAATCCTCGAACTGATCGGTCGGCTGCGAGAGGATTTCGGGTCCTCGGTAATCCTGGTGACCCACGATCTCGGCGTGGTGGCCGAGACATCGGACCGGGTGAACGTGATGTATGCCGGCCGGATCGTCGAGGAGGG
>CAYGNB010000195.1:0-6527 GCA_964351135.1 uncultured Rhodobacterales bacterium
AGCGTTGCGATCGACAATGCGCGTCCGCGTGTGCGCACAAACCAACGCGCCATCGCCACCACGGCGATATGGCCACTCATGCCCTGACCAAAGAACCGCAGGGCAAAAACCACCAGCGGCAGGCCCCACGCAGCGGTGTTGAGCGCCATCGCCAGGCAGGACAGGGCCAGCCCGATCAGCACGGCGGGCCCCAGAATCCGCACGCGGAACAGATCGGTCAGCGTCCCGGCCCAGATCATCGCCAGCGCCGACAGCGATGTACCCAACATGTAAATCCCGCCCCACTGACCGTGGCTCAGGCCGAAACCCTCACGGATTTCGCCGGCGAATATCGAGATGAAGAAGGTCTGCCCAAAGCTGGACATAAAGGTCAGCAAGGCGCCAGCGGCCAGAAACGGCGCGTTGCGACGCAGGAAAACGCCACTGTTCATGCGGCAGGCTTGCCCAGCCCCACCGGCGGATGCAAGGCAAATCCCGCAGGCATGCCCATGGCGGATCGTGTTTCGATCCACCCCTGATCCGGGGTGAACGGGCGGCCCGGATCAGGGCCGCCCGTCAGAAGTTTATTGCGTGATCGGTGCGCAGACGGTTGCGCCGTCATCGGTCACCGCGACTTCATAACCGGCGGCGCAGCTCGGGGTGCCTACCTTGTCATAGGTCGGCTGCAGGTAAACAGGCTCGGGTTCTTTCGCACAAGCAGCAACGCCAAGAACGAACGCGCCAAGCACAAGATGCTTCAGTGTCATAGTCTTCTATCCCTCGTTTATCGAGTACACGCCCCGGGCCAATCCCGAGGGAGGAGAACTCCTCGAGGGCAGTTTTACACTTTCATCCGGCTCTGTCGATGCGTCGATCCGCATCAGTTGCCACATGAGCGAACCGTTGCACGTTACGCGTTCAAAACGGAAAACCCCCGCCGATATCCCAGCGGGGGTTCCTGTTTGTCGTATCCGGTGCCGCCCAGACGGGCAGCGGCGGATTACCAGTCTTCGCGGACCACGACGCGGGTCTTGATCGGCAGCTTCATCGCCGCCAGGCGCAGGGCCTCGCGGGCGATGCTGTCCTCGACACCGTCGATCTCGAACATCACGCGACCGGGCTTGACCCTGGCCGCCCAGAAATCGACCGAGCCCTTACCTTTACCCATCCGAACCTCGGTGGGTTTGGAGGTTACCGGCGTGTCCGGGAAGATCCGGATCCAGACGCGGCCCTGACGTTTCATGTGCCGGGTCATCGCACGACGCGCAGCTTCGATCTGGCGCGCGGTAACGCGCTCAGGCTGCAGCGCCTTGAGCCCGTAGGATCCGAAGTTCAGATCCGAACCGCCCTTGGCCTGACCGTGGATGCGGCCCTTGTGCTGCTTGCGGAATTTGGTTCGCTTTGGTTGAAGCATCTTTCATTCCTCCTTAGCGACGGCCGCCGGCGCCGCGGGGGGCCGGACCGTCCTGGAGTTCCTGCGCCTTGCGGTCCCGCGCGGACGGATCATGTTCCATGATCTCGCCTTTGAAGATCCAGACCTTGATGCCGATGATGCCGTAGGGCGTGGCGCCTTCGGCATGTGCGTAATCAATGTCTGCCCGCAGGGTATGAAGCGGCACGCGGCCTTCGCGGTACCATTCGGTACGGGCGATCTCGGCACCGCCGAGGCGGCCAGCGACGTTCACCCGGATACCAAGGGCGCCCATGCGCATGGCGTTCTGCACCGCGCGCTTCATGGCGCGACGGAACGACACCCGACGTTCCAGCTGCTGGGCGATCGATTCCGCCACCAGCTGCGCGTCCAGTTCCGGCTTGCGGACCTCGACGATGTTCAGGTGCAGTTCGCTGTCGGTCATGGTCGACAGCTTCTTGCGCAGCGCTTCGATATCCGCGCCTTTCTTGCCGATGATCACGCCCGGACGTGCGGTGTGCACCGTCACCCGGCACTTCTTGTGCGGGCGCTCGATGATCACGCGGGCAACACCGGCCTGCTTGCACTCGGCCTTGATGAACTCGCGGATAGCGATGTCCTCGAGCAGCAGATCACCGTAGTCCTTGGTGTCCGCGTACCAGCGGCTGTCCCAGGTGCGGTTGACCTGAAGGCGCATGCCGATCGGATTGACTTTCTGTCCCATTAGGCTTGCTCCTCAACTTGACGCACCTTGATGGTGAGTTCCGAGAACGGCTTGATGATCTTGCCGAACCGGCCACGGGCCCGCGGGCGACCGCGTTTCATGGTCAGGTTCTTGCCCACATAGGCCTCGGCGACGACCAGTTCGTCCACATCCAGGTTGTGGTTGTTCTCGGCGTTGGCGATCGCGGACTGAAGGCATTTCTTCACGTCCTGCGCGATCCGCTTGTTCGAGAAGGTGAGATCGGTCAGCGCCTTGTCCACCTTCTTGCCGCGGATCATCGCCGCCACCAGGTTCAGTTTCTGCGGGGACGTGCGAAGCATACGGGCCTTGGCCATTGCTTCGTTTTCGGCCACGCGGCGGGGGTTCTTTGCCTTGCCCATGACTTACTTCCGCTTCGCTTTCTTGTCGGCCGCGTGCCCGTAATAGGTGCGGGTCGGCGAATATTCACCGAACTTCTGGCCGATCATGTCTTCGGACACCGACACCGGAACGTGCTTGTGGCCGTTATAGACACCAAAGGTGAGCCCCACGAACTGGGGCAGGATGGTCGAACGCCGCGACCAGATCTTGATCACGTCGTTGCGGCCGGATTCGCGCGCAGCCTCGGCTTTCTTCAGCACGTAGGCGTCGACGAAGGGGCCTTTCCAAACAGAGCGAGCCATTTATCAGCGCCCTTTCTTCTTGGCGTGCCGCGAGCGGATGATCAGCTTGCTGGACGCCTTGTTCTTGTTGCGGGTGCGCGCACCCTTGGTCGGCTTGCCCCACGGGGTCACCGGGTGACGACCGCCGGAGGTACGGCCTTCGCCGCCGCCGTGCGGGTGGTCGATCGGGTTCATCACGACACCGCGGACAGACGGGCGTATGCCCTTGTGGCGCATACGGCCGGCCTTGCCGAAGTTCTGGTTGCTGTTGTCGGGGTTCGACACCGCGCCCACGGTCGCCATGCATTCCTGGCGCACCATCCGCAGTTCACCCGAGCTCAGCCGGATCTGGGCGTAACCGCCATCGCGGCCGACGAACTGGGCATAGGTGCCCGCGGCGCGCGCGATCTGACCGCCCTTGCCGGGCTTCATCTCGATGTTGTGAACAATGGTCCCGATCGGCATGCCCGCGAACGGCATCGCGTTGCCGGGCTTGATGTCGGCCTTGGCGCTGGCGACGACCTTGTCGCCCACGGCCAGACGCTGCGGCGCCAGGATATAGGCCTGTTCGCCATCGTCATATTTGATCAGCGCAATGAAGGCGGTCCGGTTCGGGTCGTATTCGATCCGCTCGACGGTTGCCGCCACATCCATCTTGTTCCGTTTGAAATCAACGATCCGGTAGAGACGCTTTGCGCCACCGCCACGGCGGCGAGAGGTGATCCGTCCGGTGTTGTTCCGGCCGCCCGACTTGGTCAGACCCTCAGTGAGGGATTTGACCGGACGCCCTTTCCAAAGCTCCGAACGGTCGATCAGCACCAGCCCGCGCTGGCCCGGCGTCGTCGGCTTGTACGACTTGAGTGCCATGCTTTCTGTCTTCCGTTTAGCGTGCAGGGGCTCGCCCCCGCTATGTTTGAGGCCCCCGTGGGTGCCCGATGTAAAGGGCCCCGAAGGTCCCTGGTGGAAAGATGGGTTGAAAACCCATCCTACGGCCGGCATGTAGGATGGGTTTTCAACCCATCATCCGGCCAAATATCACAGGCCCCGGAACGAATCCGGGGCCTCGGGATTGGGCGGAGTTAGCAGAGAACGCGGCGGGCGTCTATAGCCACGAGAGCTTTTTGTGGCACCGCGCTCCCCGACAGTTGCCGGGGCTGCGCGGCCTGATCGCGGCGCGCGTCGAAGGCGCAGCCGGGCTGCGTCCATTTGCGCGAGGCATGCGGGCTGGACGGCCCCTCTCTGGTGTGTAATTTCTCTCACAAGCCAAAGGCTTTACGCGACATGAAACCCAAGATCCTTACGACTCTCCAGACCTATGACAAGCAACTGTTCACGGCGGATCTCGTGGCCGGGATCACTGTTGCGATGGTGGCCTTGCCGCTCAGTCTCGCCATTGCGATCGCCTCTGGCGCCGATCCGGCGAAAGGTCTGGTCACGGCCATTATCGCGGGATTTCTGATCTCGCTGCTGGGTGGCAGCCGGGTCCAGATCGGCGGGCCGACCGGTGCCTTTATCGTCGTCGTGTTCAGTGTCATCGCCGAGCACGGCTATGACGGGCTTGTCATCGCCACGTTCATGGCCGGTCTGATCCTGCTGGTGGCGGGGTTCCTGCGTGCCGGGCGCCTGATCCAGCTCGTACCCGAGCCGGTCATCAACGGGTTTACCGTCGGCATCGCGATCATCATCGCGACGAGCCAGTTGAAGGATCTGTTCGGGCTGTCGATCGCGCAGGTCCCAGCCGAGTTCTTTGGCAAGCTGGAGGCGCTTTGGCACGCGCGGGACAGCCTGAATGTGTCGACCCTCGTTATCGGGCTGCTCACGATGGTCCTGATCGTCGTGCTGAGACGAGCAGCGCCGCGCTGGCCGGGCCTGATCGTCGCGGTCGCGATCACGTCCGCCCTGGTGGCAATATTCGACCTGCCGGTCGATACGATCCAGTCGCGTTTCGGGGATCTGCCACGCAACCTGCCTGCCCCGGCCGTTCCGGCGCTGGATACGGCGCGGGTGGTGGAATTGCTGCCATCGGCCTTTATCATTGCCTTTCTGGCCGGCGTCGAATCCCTGTTGTCGGCCATGGTCGCGGATCGGATGATTGCCGGACAGCATCGTTCCAACGCCGAACTGATCGCTCAGGGCGCGGCCAATCTGGGGTCGGCGCTGTTCGGCGGCCTGCCGGCAACGGGCGCCATCGCGCGGACGGCGACCAATATTCGGGCCGGTGGCAAGACGCCGGTCGCCGGGCTGGTTCACGCGCTGACGATCCTGCTCGTCATGCTGATTGCGGCCCCGCTGGCGGGCTACCTGGCCATGCCCGCGCTTGCCGGGTTGCTGATCCTGACCGCGTGGAACATGAGCGAACCGCATCGCTGGCGGGAATACCTGCATGACCGTCGCTCGGAACAATTCCTTCTGGTCGTGACGCTGGTGCTGACGGTGGTGGCGGACCTGACCGTTGCCATCGGCGTTGGCGTGGCCATGGGGCTGGCAATCCGGCTCCAGCGCCGCGCGATCCCGCCGTCGGACTGGAAACCGCCGGAACGATAGCACCCGCCAGATGGTACGGGCGCAAGGGTGAACCGTCCACCGTCCGACCGAAGCTAACACATTGGCAGCGCGCGTTCCCCGGACCCTGCGGTGGCCGCAGAAAAATTGCGGGCAGGCGCAAAATCGGCTAGATTGGGACACGAGAAGATCACGAGCTCCATGCCAGGGAGGCTCACTTGTCCCCGATTGATCCGACCGCCTCAGCAAAGAACGTCGCCGAAACAGCCAAGATTTCGTTGGAAGTTGTCAACGCACTCGTCGAAAAGGCGGCGTCCCTGAAACGATTGTTCAGCGGCGTGGTATCCATGCCGGCGGAAGCGGAAAAGGCGGTCGAAGAAATTCTCGAAGAAGTCGAGAAATCGCTTGTCGCCGTCGACAAGGCAACGCGCGATTTCTTTGTCGCCGTCAATGACCCCGCCGCGTTCCTCGACGACGCTGACAAGGTCCACGAGATGTCGAGTTCGTACCTGCCGAAGCTTGTCGAAGAGGGTCGTGGCCACTGCGACCGCATCCTCGATATCCAATGGGACTATCTGCAGGGCTGGCTCGACCAGTTCTTTCCAAAGAACATTCGGCAGAGGGAAGAGGCCCAAAGAGTCCTGCAGGAGTTGTCGGACGCGGATGAAAACCTGTTCCGCCGCCTCGTCGAAGCCGCTGAGCGGATGCGCGATACGGCTCGCGACGCCTATCGGCTGGAACTTTCCGGGAACAGGGAGGATGCCGAGGCCCTGCTCCGTGATGCCGGCCTGAAGCTTCTGGACATGCGTGATGCCTTTAACGATGCGCTCGTCGAAATGACGACCTACAAGCGGGAATTCCTGAAGGCGCGGCATGCCGACACCCCACGGTTTGACCCATCTGCATTCGGGAACGACACCTAGGTGTGGGTCTGAACCGCAGCCAACGCACTCTCCGGCACGTCCTGACTGGCAGCCCGCCGCACGCTTGGGCGACCACCAACAAGAAAGGCCCCCGCTTTTGCGGGGGCCCTTGATCTTTGTCACATGACGTTCCGATCAGAGACCGGTGGTCACGTCGATCGTGTTGCCCTCTTCCAGGGTAACATAGGCTTTCTTGACGTCCTTCCGCTTGCCGAGACGGCCGCGGAAACGCTTGGCCTTGCCTTTGGTGATGGTGGTGTTGACCGCCTTCACCTTGACCCCGAACAGCGCCTCGACCGCTTCCTTGATCTGCGGCTTGTTGCTGTCGATCGCCACTTCGAACACCA
>CAYGNB010000196.1:0-6493 GCA_964351135.1 uncultured Rhodobacterales bacterium
CCCAGTTGAGCGTGCCCTCGTAGTCGTCCAGCGACAAGTCACCCGTGGGCCGGAATTCTTCGGAGATCTTCGATTTCAGCGGCGCATGACGCGCGATCCGGCGGGCGATGTTGACGCCTTCGACGATCGTCCGGCAATCGGTTTCCGTAGACAGGTAATTGGGGTGGATCTTGATCAGCTCGCGCGGGTCCGGCCCGTTCAGGCGCAATTCGCCACGGCTTTCGGGACGCAACTGACACACCGACATGGTAAAGGCCGAAAACGGATGCACACCTTCGCCGGGGCTGTCGGCCGACCAGGGCTGTACGTGGAACTGGATGTCCGGGGTACTCGCATGAGGGCCCGTCTTCATGAAGCCGACCGCCAGGCTGGCAGCCATAGTCATCGGCCCGGCGCGAAACAGGACGTATTTGGCGGCGATGCGTGCCTGGTTGAACAGGCTGCGCACCTCGTCATTCAATGTCGGCTCGTTGCATTTGAAGACCAGCCGCGCCTGCAGATGGTCCTGCAGGTTCTTGCCCACCGCCGGCATGTCGGCAATCACATCGATGCCGTTGGCCTTGAGCTGCGCGGCCTCGCCCACGCCCGACAGCATCAGAATATGCGGCGATCCGAGCGCCCCCGAGGACAGTATGATTTCACGGTTGCAGGTGATGACCTGCCGGTTGCCGGAGCCATCCAGATAGGCCACGCCGGTGGCGCGGCCGTTTTCGATCACCACACGTTCGACCAATGCCTTGGTGACGATCTGCAGGTTCGGGCGCTTGCGCGCCGGGTTCAGGAACGCCACGGCCGAACTGCACCGGCGCCCATTACGGGTGGTCAGCTGGAAATAGCCCACGCCTTCTTGGGTTTCACCGTTGTAATCGGGATTGAACGGATAGCCCGCCGCCTGCGCCGCAGCGACCCAGGCATCGCAGATCGGGCGCTGCAGACGCATGTTGGAGACTGCCAGTTCGCCGCCGGCATTGTGATGGTCGTCGGCGCCGCGCTCCTGATCCTCGGAGCGTTTGAACAGCGGCAGGACATCCTGCCAGCCCCAGCCCTCGTTGCCCATCTGCCGCCAGCGATCATAATCTTCCTTCTGGCCACGCACATACAGCAGGCCGTTTAGCGACGATGATCCGCCCAGCACCTTCCCGCGCGGCCAGTCGATCGACCGGCCGTTCAGACCGGGGTCGGGTTCGGTACGGTAGCACCAGTCCACGGACGGGTTGTGCATGGTCTTGAAATAACCGACCGGCACATGGATCCACGGGTTCCAGTCGCGCGGCCCCGCCTCAAGCAGAATTACCGAATTCTTCGGATCCTTGCTCAGCCGATTCGCCAAAACGCACCCGGCCGAGCCCCCGCCCACGACGATGTAATCCGCTTGTTTTGACTTCATATTCGGACCCTCCCGGCCGGCGATTTGAATGTGGGACAAGTTTCCCTTGCGGCATATGCAATAAATTACTATTAATGATACCACAAGTCTCATTAATGAAAGAAATGAACACGGAGGAGGCGTTCATGAAAGTTTCGGACAAGCTCGCGGGTATTTCCCGGAGGGACGTATTCAGGCTGGCCGGCCAGTACGGCCTGTCGTCGACCCTGCTCGCTGCCGGGTCGCTTGGCGGCGTGGTATCGCTGCCGTCACTCGCCGCTGCGGCGGAATCGACCTATGACAAGCGTTTCAAAAAAGAAGCAAAGCACACGCTCAAATTCGGCGCGTCGGGCTTTAACGCGCGTAACCTGTTGATCGAACGTGCAGGTTGCCTGGAGTTCGCCCGCGATCTGGAAGAGCGGACCGACGGCGAAATCCGCGTCGAGTTCATCGGCGACAACCAGATCTGCGGTCAGCTGTCCTGCGTCGAGAAGACCCAGAACGGCATCGTCGACATCTACGCCGCATCGACCCAGAACTCGGCCGGCGGCGCGCCCTACCTGAACGTGCTGGACTATGCCTACGTGTTCCCGGGCCGGGCCTCGCAGTACCATTTCCTGTACAGCCCCGAATCGAACAAGATCCTGCGCGATCCGCTGGAGAAGCGCCACGGGCTGAAATTCCTGTTCAGCCACTGCGAATTGCGCGGCCTCCAGATGGGGTCGAGCTTTGCCGACAAACCGACCGTGACCAAACTCGAAGAGCTGTTCGGCACCAAGAACCGCGTCACCGGCACCCAGCTGGGCCGCATCGCCATGCAACTGCTGAACCTGAACCCGGTTCCGGTTGCCTGGGAAGAAACCCTGGACGGCCTGAAGACCGGGCTGATCGACGGCGCCGAAACCTGGGCGTCGGCCGTGGGTTATGCGAACATGTCGCCGGTGGTGACGCAGTCGGTCGACCTGCGGTTCTTCTGCGGGACCGAACACACCTCGATGTCGGCCAAGGTCTTCGACAGCCTCGACGGCCACCTGCAGGACGCGGTCATGGAGTCCGCCTATCTGGCTCAGGTCCATGTACAGGCCGCCAACGAAGCCGCCCTGGTCAAGACGGTCGGTTTCTCTGATCCGGTTCTGCCGGGCACGCTGTTCGACGAACATGGCGTGCGCCCGGCCTTCCTGTCCGACGACCAGATCAAGATGGCCGAGGAAATGTGTTCGCCCGAGTTCAACCCCGATCCCTGGGCACAATGGCGTGGCCGTCTCGACAAATGGGCCGGCGGCATCGACACCTATGCCGAACTCTATCGTGTCGCGCGCGAAGTGCCCGCCGACATGAAACCCGAGAATGTCGAACCCCGCCGCTGGTGGAAGGGCTAGACCCTCGTTGCGGCGACGGCGCCTGACGCCGTCGCCAATCCCCATACAATCACCCGAAAGATCAAGCCTGTCTCAGGGAGGAGACGGATAATGACCACGATTATCAACGAGATATCCGATCTCTTCGCAGCGGTGCTTGCGAATGACGCATGGATGATCAGCGAGGCGCTCAAGACCAACGCGGCATGGGTCATTGGCGCCTTCGTGACGATTTTGGGCGGTGGCCTGTTCCTCGTCATCTACCATTTCTTTCCCTGGGTCGAACGCAAATTCGAAGCCACGGTCATGGTATCGACCTACCTTCTGATCGGCGTCATCATCTTCGTCGAGGTTTTCCGGCGCTTCATCCTGAACGTTCAGGCGCCATGGTCGACCACCCTGCCGCCATTCCTGTTCCTGATCATGACCTGGGCAGGCTGCGCCTATAACGTGAAGCTGCGCACGCACCTGTCATTCGCCGAATTCCGGACGAACATGCCGCGCGGAATGCAGTTCATCTGCCTGTCGCTGGATGCGGTGCTGTGGATCGTCTTTGCCTGGATCGTCGTCGTGACCTCGACACAGGTGGCAGCCAATTCGGCTGCGAATTTCCAGATCCTGCTGGGAACGGACAATATCCTGCAATGGTGGTTCCTGGTCACGGTTCCGATCAGTTTCATCCTGATCGCAGCGCGGGCGATGGAAAACTGGCTGATCGATCTCGACAACCTGCGGACGGGCCAGCCCCTGATCGCCCCGGTCGCCATCGGCGCCGACTAAGGAGCGCACATCAATGACCGACGGAACCCTCATCACTGTCATCTCGATCGGCGTCACGCTGCTGTTCATGCTCGGCGTCCCCGTATTCCTCGTGATCGGCTATTGGGTCATTGGCGCCAGCCTGGTGCTGGGCATGCCCCTGATCAATACCGGCGCCGCGCTGGCCGACGTGTTCACGGACGGCTTTGCCCTGCTGGCGATGCCGCTGTTCATTCTGACCGGCGACCTGATCAACCAGTCGGGGATCGCCCGCCGGCTGTCCGATTTCGCCTATGCCTGCCTCGGCTGGCTGCGCGGCGGCCTTGCCATGGCCAGCCTCGGCGCCTGTGGCCTGTTCGCGGCCATCTCGGGATCGAACTCGGCCACTACTGCCACTATCGGGTCGATGCTGCACCCCGAAATGGTCAAGGGCGGATATGACGAACGGTTCTCGGCGGCCACGGCGGCCGCGGGCGGCACCGTCGGCATCATCATCCCGCCATCGATCATCTTCATCGTCTACGGCTTTCTCCTGAACCTGCCGATTTCCGAACTGTTCGTGGCCGGGATCATTCCGGGCACGATGATGGTCGGTTCGATGATGCTGGTCGCTTTTATCATCTGCTCGCGCAACGGCTGGGGCTACCTGATCAAACTGCAATTCGGCCGCGTGTTCAAAACTGCGGTGGGCGCATGGCTGGGTTTCTTCGCCATCGGGCTGGTGCTGTGGGGCATCTACACGGGCAAGTTTTCCCCGACAGAGGCCGCCGGGGTCACCGTGGGATTCTGTATCATCGTGGGCTTTCTCAGCCTGCCGATCTTCAGGATGATGGGCTCACCCTCCGAAGATCGCGATTACAAGGAACGCGGCATTTCGGAGTACCTGGTGGTCAAGGGGTTCCGCCCGTTCGAACTGCCCTCGATCACCATGCGGTCGGCCCAGATCGCGGGCATCCTGGCGCCGCTGATTGCCGTGTCGGTCGTGATGCAGCAAATCCTGTCCGTGCTCGGTGCACAGGAATTCATCGGCGATTTCGTACGTGGCATGGGCGGGTACTACGCGGTTCTGTTCACCTCGATGGCAATTGTCTTTGTCGCGGGCATGGTTCTGGAAAGCCTGCCGGTGACGATCATCCTCGCGCCGATCCTCGCGCCTATCGCGCACTCGGTCGGCGTCGAACCGGTACAGTTCGGGGTGATCTTCCTCGTCGGCGCCTCCATCGGGTTCATCACACCGCCCTACGGTCTCAACCTCTATGTTGCCGCGGGCGTGACGGGCGTTCCCTACTTCCGGCTGCTTCGTTACACGGTGCCCTATCTGATCGCGCTGCTTGCGGTCTGGATTGTTACCGCGCTGGTGCCGATGCTCTCGACGATCCTCATCCCCGCGGGCTAAGCTGGCAAAGTCTTTGGAAACGGGTGGCCTATGGTGGACGATAACGGCAAGGATAGCGTGATCCCCACGAATCTCAGGCTGTTACTGGTGCTCGAAGCCATGGCCAAGGCCGGTGTTCCGGTCACCCCCACCGAGGTGAATCAGGAACTCGGCCTGCCCAAACCCACGATCCACCGGTTGTTCAGCACGCTGGAAAGCGAAGGGTTCATCCAGCGGGAAATAGATGGCCGGGGGTATTCCCCCGGCCTTCGCATGCGGCGCATGTCGATGGGCATTCTTTCGTCGCTGCGCATCCGTACCGTGCGCGTCGCCATCCTGAGCAAGATCGCGCACGAGATCGGCGAAACCTGCAACATCGCCATCCCAGATCGCGATTCGATGGTTTATCTTGATCGTGTCGAGTCCGAATGGCCGCTGCGCATACAGCTCCCGGTCGGGACGCGGGTTCCGTTTTATTGCACCGCGAGCGGCAAGATGTATCTCAGCAGTCTCGACCAGCGGCATCTGA
Organism: uncultured Rhodobacterales bacterium; assembly: GCA_964351135.1. Taxonomy (GTDB): domain Bacteria; phylum Pseudomonadota; class Alphaproteobacteria; order Rhodobacterales; family Rhodobacteraceae; genus Pukyongiella. Next base: position 5,388 of record CAYGNB010000196.1, read on the forward strand.
GGAACTACGCGACGACCGCGCGCCTGGAGGCCCGGACACGCGCGACGATCACCGACCCCCAGGCGCTGATCGCCGAGGTTGTCGAGGTTCGAAACCGGGGCTTTTCAACCGATGACAGCGAATTCATGGATGGCATGATTGCCGTCGCCGTGCCGATTGTCGGACCAAATGGCAGGCTGGTGTCCACCCTGTCGCTGCATGCGCCCGAACAACGGCTGTCGCTGGCCGGCGCAATCGAACATATCGGCAAGCTCAAAGAGGCCGCGACCCAGCTTTCGAGCCTGCTGGCCGAAGACGAAACGGACGGGTGACCTGTCACTGTCGAGCGCGTAAGACCGCGCCCGGACCTCAGCCGTATCTGCGGCAGCCGACCGCGACGCGGGGCAGGTTTTCAGCTGGGTATATCTCGGTAGCGAATGCCGGGAACAGGCCTAGAACCGGTAAGTGACGCCGAAAATCGGCCCCGATTGGGTAAACGAAAAGCTATTGCCGCCATCCGCGTGGTCGAAGGTGATATAGCGGTACCCGCCCCGGAGCACCCAGCTTTCGTTGATGGCATAGTCGGCTGTCAGCAATGCCTGCCAGGTATCGTTGTCACTCTCGAATCCGCCATAGTCGAATGACGCGGTTCCCGCCCAGCGATCGGAAAACCGGAACCTGGCCCGCAACCCGATGATGGGATCGACCCAGTCATCACCGAATGAGGTCGTACCGCCGGGCGGCACCGGCAACAGCGTCATGCTGGCTTTCGTATCGAACCACCGAAATCCGGCCCCCAGATCCAGCTCCACGGTAGGATCCTGATAGACGCGATAACCCACAAAGCCGGTGAGTATCTGTGTCTTTACCGACGAATCCAGCGAGGTGAAGTTCGGCCCCGGCAGAGCATTCCCGAACGACAAATCCGTGTACATGTAGTCGAGCAGGAAGCTCCAGCGCCCGTTGCTGGCTCCGAACGCGCCCATGAAGGCGATATCCAGGTTTGCCAGCGCATCGCTGAAACTCAGCTCGCTCTCGATGGTTCGGGTCGGCGTCGTGAGCGACGTCGTCGTTTCCGTCATGAACAGATAGATCGTTCCTTCATATTCCCAATCGCCCTGCTGGGC
>CAYGNB010000197.1:0-1492 GCA_964351135.1 uncultured Rhodobacterales bacterium
GTGACGAAGATCACCTTGTAGAGCGAAAAGAAGATCGGGATCTGCAGAAGGATCGGCAGGCAGCCCGCGGCTGGATTCACCTTTTCCTTCTTGTAGAGTTCCATCATCCCCTGCTGCATCTTCTGACGGTCGTCGCCGCAGGATTCCTTCAACGCTTCCATCTTCGGCTGCAATTCCTTCATCTTCGCCATCGAGACGTAGGATTTGAAGGCCAGCGGGAATAGGACCGCCTTGATGATCAGCGTCAGGCCAATGATCGACCAGCCCATGTTGCCGATCAGCTTGTGGATTTCGTGCAGCAGCCAGAAGATCGGTTTGGTCAGGAAAAAGAACCAGCCCCAGTCGATGCTGTCGATGAACCCCTCGATGCCGGCGCGTTCATAGGACCGGATCGTCGCCCATTCCTTGGCACCCGCGAACAGGCGGGTGCTGACTTCGGTGCTTTCGCCCGGCGCGACGGTTAGCGTCGGCAGCACGGCCTCGGTCTGATAGATCTTGCGGCGTGCGTCGTATTTGGCCACCGCGCGGAATGCGCTGCCCGGTTCGGGGGCGAGCGTGGACATCCAGTAGTGATCGGTGAATCCGATCCATCCGTTCTCGGTGACCTGCATGACCTCGGCTTGCGCGCCTTCGCGCGGGTCGATCTCGAAATCGCGCATCTTGGAATAGTCGATCTCTTCGAGCTCGCCGTCGGCCATGCCGACCACGCCTTCGTGCAGGATAAAGAAATTCTTTAGCCCCGGCAGATCGCCGTCTTCGCCCACGCCGTGGCGCGCCAGCAGGCCATAGGGGGCAAGGCTGGCCGGACCCTGACCGGTATTTTCGACCGACTGGGTAACCGTGAACATGAAATTGTCGTCCACCGCGATCTGGCGGCGGAACACCAGACCGTTGCCGTTGTCCCAATGCAGCAGGACGGGGCTGTCGGGGGTCAGTTTCGCACCATCGTCGGCGGCCCAGACCGTGTTTGCGCCCGGCACGTCACCCGGTTCCAGCCCGCTGCCCGGCGCCCAGCCGTAAAGCGCGTAATAGGCCGACGGCGTGCCGACCGGCGACAACACCGTGACCTTTGCCGGATCGTTCAGCGCGACGGTGTAGTCCTTCAGCGACAAATCGTCGATCCGCCCGCCCATGAGCGATATCGACCCGGTCAGGCGTGGCGTGTCGATATCGACGCGCGGGGCGTTGACGGCGGCTTCGTCCGCGGTGCCCGTGACCGGGCCGGTATCCGTGGCGGGTGCGGCCGCCGGTGCGGTGGCGGTATCGCCAGTGGTCTGTTCCGCTACTGCAGGTTCGGTTGCGGTCTCGGGGGCGGGTGCCTGTTCCGGTGGCGGGAACAGCAGGAACCACACGAGGATCACAACGAAACTGAGCGCGGTTGCAAGGATGAGATTCTTGTTCTGATCGCCCATCGGGGACTGCCACCTTGTGCATGAAACGATTGGAGGGGGTTCAACAGAGTGCAGCCCCAAAGGTCAAGCGGATTCCGGGC
>CAYGNB010000197.1:1592-6488 GCA_964351135.1 uncultured Rhodobacterales bacterium
TGTGGTGCCTGGCTCAGCTTGTTGCGATGGGCAGCGATCCAGTTGAGGGTCTGGTCAAAGGGCATCGGCCGTCCGATGCCAAAGCCCTGCACGTGATCGCAGCCCAATTGCGCCAGCAGCGCGTGTTCGCCCACGGTTTCGACGCCTTCGGCCAGCGTTTCCAGTCCCAGCCGTTCGGCCATGGTCAGGATCGCGCCCAGCAGCCGGTGCTGATCGGGATCGCGGTCGGCCTTGGTCACAAAGGACCGGTCGATCTTGATGCGCGATACCGCGAAGCGGCGGATCGCCGCGATCGAGGCGTTGCCGGTGCCGAAATCGTCCAAATCGATACGGCAGCCCAGTTCCGCCAACCCGGCGATATTGCGGGCAACGATGTCGTCGCAGTCGGACACGACCGATTCCAGCACCTCGACCGCGAGCCGGTCCGGGGTCAGGTCGAACCGGTCCAGTTCCCAGCGAATCCGGTCCAGCAGTCCGGGGTCGCGCAGTTCGGCGGTGGTGAAGTTGATGCCGACCTGAGGCACGTCGACACCGGCGCAATCCCACGCCTTGAGCGCGGTAAAGGCGTGGTAGAGGATGACCTGCCCCAAGCGATTCAGCAGTCCGGCCTGTTCCATTTCGGGCAGGAACCGGTCAGGTGAGACCATGCCGTGGGCGGGGTGTGTCCAGCGCGCCAGAGCTTCGAACCCGGTTATGCGACCGGTATCCGTGCAGATCTGCGGCTGAAACCAGGGTCTGATCTGTCCGGTCTCAAGCGCGGTGGCCGCATCGTCGCGCAGATCGGACCGTTCGCGCCGGCGTTGCTGCATTTCGGCCGAAAAGGCGCGGATTGCCGACGGGCCGGTCTGTTGCGCCTCATTCAGGGCGGTGGCGGCGGCCTGGTGCCAGTCTGCGGCCGTGTCCCCCGGTGCGCGGTTGCGCAGGCAAAACCCGATCGAGCAGGAGACATAGACCGTCAACCCGCCGAGCGGTGCCGGCTCCTCGACCGCGGCCTGCATACGGCCCGCCAGCGCGATGCAGGTTTCCAGATCGAGCTGGCGCACCGCCGACAGGCAAATAGCGAAACGGCTGTCGCCGGTGCGTGCAATGATGTCGCCATGGCGCAGCGCCGACAGGATCCGTTCACCGGTTCGATGCAGCAACTGGTCCGCTGCCTCTTGTCCGTGGCGCGCGGTGAACTCGCGAAACTCGTCCAGTTCAACCACGAAACAGCTCGATCGCAACCCGGAGTTCACTGTTTGTTCATATACAATTCCGGTTTCGCGGTCGAATTCGTCCCGCAGCATCAGTCCGGTGGCGCGGTCGCGCGGGTCGGCTGCGACGGTGGGCGCGGCCCCGGTACCCAGCACCAGCAGCGCGAGCGGCAGACCCAGCGCCACGGCCAGCAGCGCATATTCGCCCCCCCACCAGAAGGCGCCCAGTGTCAGCGCGGGAAGGAACGCGAGCGCCGGCGGGCCGGTCAGAGCCGGGGCGATTTGCTGGCAGAGCCGTTTCAGGCGGCTGGAAACCGGGTTCCGCATGGCGGGGCCTTTCAATGCTTGGTGCATCTGCACCCCGCCGACCTTAGGCCCGGTATCTGACCCATCGGTTAACGCAACTGCGGAATTTCACCGTCGGTCCGGGGCTGGCCCTGATTACGCTCGAGCCCGGCGAAATCGAACAGATCCGGGTCGAGCAGATGCGATGGCCGCGCGTTCATCAGCGCCCGGAACATCACCTGCCGCCGGCCGGGGCGGGTCTTTTCCCAACCGTCGAGAATCGCCTTGACCTGTTGCCGTTGCAGCCCGTCCTGGCTGCCGCAGAGATCGCAGGGAATGATCGGATAGTTCATGGCCGCCGCAAACCTGGCGCAATCCTCTTCGGCCACATGCGCAAGCGGGCGATAGACGAACAGGTCACCCTCTTCGTTTACCAGCTTGGGCGGCATCGTGGCCAGCCGCCCGCCGTGAAAGAGATTCATGAAGAAGGTTTCGAGGATATCGTCGCGGTGATGGCCCAGAACCACCGCCGAGCAGCCTTCCTCGCGGGCGATTCGGTAGAGATTGCCGCGCCGCAGCCGGGAACACAGCGCGCAATAGGTGCGCCCCTGCGGGACCTTGTCCATGACGACCGAATAGGTGTCCTGGTATTCGATGCGATGCGGCACGCCCATCTTTTCCAGAAATTCCGGCAGTACCGTGGCGGGAAATCCCGGCTGGCCCTGGTCGAGATTGCAGGCCAGCAGCTCGACCGGCAGCAGGCCCCGCCATTTCAGCTCGTGCAGCACCGCCAGCAGGGTATAGCTGTCCTTGCCCCCGGACAGGCAGACCAGCCATCTGGCGCCGGGTTCGATCATGCCGTATTGATCCACCGCCTCGCGGGTCTGGCGGACGATGCGCTTGCGCAGCTTGCGAAAGCCTGTCGTGCGCGGGGCACCGGCAAAGAGCGGGTGGATTTCGTCGGTGTCATCCAGCATGGCCTCGCCTTACTGGCTTTGCCGCGGCCCGGCAAGCGTACCGGTCGTTGAGAGCGTTGAACCGGCTTGTTATCTGCGCAAGGGTGCCGTGGCGCGGCATTCCCGGCACGATTGCTGATCTGGACCGGCCCGGCGCAAAGTCATTGAGGATCGGAAACCGGAGGGGAAGACCGATGGCGTGGATATTGCTGGTTCTTGCCGGTCTGTTCGAGGTCGGCTGGGCGGTGGGCCTGAAATACACCGACGGTTTCACGCGGGTCTGGCCGACCGCGCTGACGGCGGCGTCGATGATCGTGAGCCTCGTGCTGCTCGGCCTCGCGCTGCGCACGATACCGCTGGGAACCGGTTACGCCATATGGACGGGGATCGGGACCTTGGGAACCGTGATTTTCGGCATTCTGTTTCTGGCCGAACCGGCAACGGCGGCGCGGCTGGGCTGTGTCACGCTCATCCTGGCCGGGATCGTCGGGCTGAAACTGGTGTCCAACGTCTGACCGACGCGCGGGTCAGAGCTGCCCGCCGGCGATCTGGATGGTCTGACCGTTGACGCTGCCCGATCCGGGGCCGACCAGCCACATCGCGGCAGCGGCAATCTCTTCGGGGGCGATCAGCCGCCCGTGGCGGTTCGCGCCGACCATCAGGTCCATCGCCTTTTCGTCGCTCATCCCGGTGCGTTCGGTGATCGAGGCGACGTTCTGGCCGACGATCGGTGTGTCCACATAGGCCGGGCAGATCGCGTTGAAGGTAAAGGGCTTGCCCATGTAATCCTCGCTCAGCGCGCGGGTCAGCCCGATCAGCCCGTGTTTGGTGGCCGAATAGCAGGGCGCGCCCTTGAGCCCGCGCACGCCGGCCATCGAGGAAATGGTGATCACCCGGCCCCAGTCTGTCTGGTGCATGGAGTTCAGGCATTCGCGGATCGTCAGAAAGGCACCGTCGAGATTAGTGGCCATCATGTTGCGCCAGAACTCCAGCGTTGTCTTGTGCAGGGCGCGCCCCTCGGCGATGCCGGCATTGGCGACGCAGATCTGCACCGGGCCGTTCCGGTCCACCGCGGCGGCGACCTTGGCCACCACGTCATGCTCGTCGCGCACATCCATGGCCAGCCCGGTGATGTTGCCGCCGACGACCGCGTCCAGCACCTCCTGCCGCCGACCGGTGATCGTCACCTTTGCGCCATCGGCGGCCAACGCGCGGGCGATTGCCAGTCCGATTCCGGTACCGCCGCCGGTGACGAATGCGTGTTTGCCGTCGAGTGCCATGCCGTCCCTCCCATGATCGGTTGCCGCGCAGCCTAGCGGCGGGGGCGGGCAGGGCAAGATGCGCCGTTCCGTCACTTTGCATCTCCGGGACGATTGCGGAATATGGCGCCATGAAACATCTCGATATCCCGCCCGTCTGGTTGCTGGCCTTTATCCTGCTTGGCTGGGCGCAGGCGCGTTACCGGCCGCTCGGGCTGAGCCTCGACCATCCCGTGACCGGATTGCTGGCCGGGCTGCTGGTGGGCGGCGGGGTGGTGCTGGCGGCGCTGGCCCTGACCGAGCTCCGGCGCCAGCACACGACGGTTCACCCGCATGGCGAACCCGCCCGGCTGGTCCGGTCCGGCATCTATACGCGGTCGCGCAACCCGATCTACCTGGCCGATGTTCTGATTCTGGCCGGGCTCTTGCTGTGGTTCGACGCGGTGCCGTCGCTGGTGCTGGTGCCGGTTTTCGTCTGGGTGATCGAGAAACGCTTCATCATCCCCGAAGAAAACCGCCTGCGCCGCCAGTTTCGCGCCGACTACGCACGGTACGAACGTGACGTACGGCGCTGGCTGTAACTTTTTTGCTTCACGTCGACCGGATTCTTGCCGAAAATGTTGCGAAGGTCATGCTGCAGCTGCGGCATACTTGCGAAATTAGGGCTTGCAAGCTAGTTGGAGCATCTGCAAGCGGAACCATGTGAGCACCCATTGCGGGTGGTGAGGGGGATCTCAGCGTGAAAATCGGCACACCGAAGGAAGTCTTCGAGGGTGAAAATCGCGTCGCGATGACGCCTGAGAGCGCGCAGGCGCTTCAGAAACTAGGCCATGAATGTCTGATCGAAACCGGCGCCGGTGCGGCTGCCGGGTTCTCGGACGCCGCCTATGAAGCCGCGGGCGTCGAGGTGGTCAAGACCGCCGCTGCCCTGTTCAAGGCCGCCGATGTGGTGGCCAAGGTGCGGCCTCCCACGGATACCGAGGTGAAACGTCTGCAACCCGATCAGACGCTGATTTCATTCTTTTATCCGGCGACCAACGAGAAGCTGATGAAGAAGGCGGCCGCGCGCGGAGCGACCACCATCGCCATGGACATGGTGCCGCGTATTTCGCGCGCGCAGAAAATGGATGCGCTGAGCTCGATGGCCAATATCGCGGGCTACCGCGCGGTGATCGAAGCGGGCAACAATTTCGGCCGGTTCTT
>CAYGNB010000198.1:0-6470 GCA_964351135.1 uncultured Rhodobacterales bacterium
CCGGCCAGTTCGCAGGCCTGGATCAGGGTCATCGCCCCATCCACTTCGATCTCTTGTCCGTCGATGTTGATCTTGCGGAGGTCAGACATGGCTCTCACTTCGCTTTCAGTAGCACGCCGATCGCGCTGTTCTTTGCTATTTCCGCGCGCCCGTAGGCGCAGAAGCTCTCGGGGTCATCGTAGCTGACGCCGTTCTGTTTCAGCAGCCGTTCGCCCTTGGCCCGCATACGCGCCTTTTCGGCGTCGGAATCGACAAAGGCGCGGATCTCGCTGTCAGTGTAACCCAGTTCGTTGGCCCGGCGCCGCAGCCGGTGCAGGATGCCGATGGCCTTGAACACCCGCCCGCTGATATCGTCGCAATGGTCGCGGATCTCGTCGGCAACTGCGATTGCGAATAACGGGCCTTCGATTTCCGGCACATCGTTGAGCGACGGCTTGCCCTGTGCGATGGCAGGTGACGCCATCAGGACCAACCACAGCGCCAACCAGCGTGGCAGATATGAACGCAAGCCAGTCACGATCTGCACCTGCCGCGGAATGTCAGCGAGTCATCGACGACGGTCAGCCGCTGCGGATCGGTATCCGGCCCCACGGACCAGTCGATTTTCGACGTGCCGTAATTCGAGATGCAATAGCGGGTGCCTTCGTAGCGTCCAGCTTCGCGCGCCCCATCGAACGACGCGGATACACCCTTCACCGTGGTGGTGAAATCCGCCAACGTGACCTTCTTGTCCACGGCGGCGGTCTTGGACCGGAAATACACGCCGTCAAAGGCAATCCGGCCCTCGTTGCGTTTGAAGGTCGAACAGCCCGCCGGCACGATAACGGCAACGAGCACGGCCAGCATGGCCGCGCGCGTCCCGCGTGTCACGGTGGAACGATATGCGCGCCGCGCGCTCAAAACGCCGCCACGACCGCCGACAGCGCCAGCAGCACCATGCAGAGCCAGCCCGCCACATAGGCAAAGCTGCGCGGCCCGCTATGCGGGCGCCCGACCCCGCGCAGATGCAGGACCAGCATGACGATCCGGCTGACCAGCACCAGCGACGCCAGCCAGTTGACCCAGGTGGGATTGGCCCCCGCGAGGATCGCGGCAGCGGTCACCGCCACGAAGATACCCAGCGTGTCCGAGCCGTTCTGGAACGCCCGATGCAGCCGATAGGCCGGGTCCGCATAATCCGCCACCGGCTCGGCCCCCGGCGCCAGACCCTTTTCGCCCTTGCGAACGGCCGAAAGCGGGGCCAGTGCCAGAACGATCAGCGCAAACAGCGCGACCGATACAACTGCATGGGAATATGCGGCGAAAGCGTCCATCGGGCTCCCCTACTCGGCCGCGACCGCGCTGATGCGGCCGGCCTGCTGCGCCTTGATCCGGTCCTCGATCTCATCGCGGAAATTGCGGATCAGACCCTGGATCGGCCACGCCGCCGCATCGCCGAGCGCACAGATCGTGTGGCCTTCGACCTGTTTGGTCACGTCGAACAGCATGTCGATTTCCTCGACCTCGGCCTGCCCTTTCACCAGACGGTCCATCACCCGCATCATCCAGCCGGTGCCTTCGCGGCAGGGCGTGCACTGGCCGCAGCTTTCGTGCTTGTAGAATTTGGACAGCCGCCAGATCGCCTTGATGATATCGGTGGAATTGTCCATCACGATCACCGCCGCCGTGCCCAGGCTCGACCCCTTTTCGCGCAGGGCGTCGAAATCCATGATCGCGTCGCGCATGTTTTCACCGCGCACACAGGGCACCGACGATCCGCCGGGGATCACCGCCTTGAGATTGTCCCAGCCACCGCGAATGCCGCCGCAATGACGGTCGATCAACTCCTCAAAGGTGATCGACATCGCCTCTTCGACGACGCAGGGGTTGTTCACATGGCCCGAGACCGCAAACAGTTTGGTGCCCGCGTTGTTCTGCCGCCCGAACGACGCAAACCAGTCGGCGCCACGGCGCAGGATGGTGGGGACCACGGCAATCGATTCCACGTTGTTCACCGTGGTCGGGCAACCGTAGAGACCGGCACCCGCGGGAAACGGCGGCTTCATCCGGGGCATGCCTTTCTTGCCCTCAAGGCTTTCCAGCAGCGCGGTTTCCTCGCCGCAGATATAGGCGCCCGCGCCGTGATGCAGGTAGAGATCGAAATCCCAGCCCGATCCGGCGGCATCCTTGCCCAGCAGACCAGCGTCATAGGCTTCGTCAATGGCCGCCTGCAGCGCCTCGCGTTCGCGGATATATTCGCCGCGGATGTAGATGTAGCAGGCATTGGCGTTCATCGCGAAAGACGCGATCAGGCAACCTTCGATCAGCGTATGCGGATCGTGGCGCATGATTTCGCGGTCCTTGCAGGTGCCCGGTTCGGATTCGTCGGCATTGACCACCAGATAGGCGGGCCGCCCGTCGCTCTCCTTGGGCATGAAGGACCATTTCAGCCCGGTCGGGAACCCGGCACCGCCGCGTCCGCGCAGCCCCGAATCCTTCATCTGCTGAATGATCCAGTCGCGCCCCTTGGCAATAATACCGGCGGTCCCGTCCCAATGGCCGCGCGCCCGCGCGCCAGCCAGCGTGCGGTCATGCATCCCGTAGAGATTGGTGAATATCCGGTCCTCGTCCTTCAGCATCGCGGCTATCCCTGATTTTCCCGGCGCAACCGCCAGATTTGATAGATGTTGACCAATGCCCAGACAAAGGCGGCCAGCGCGGCGAAATAGATCAGCATCTCGTATCGCAGCGGCAGGCCAAGCACGCGCACCAGCCACGGCGCCAGCAGCGCGGCCAGACCGCCCGCAGCGATCACCAGCGCGGTGATCCGTCCCCTGCGGGAAATGGCTGTGTCGACGTCGTCATGCATCGGCTCTTTGTCACCCTCCCCGGGCGGCTCAATCGTAAATCCCGTCGTCCTTGGCGCGTTTTGCGAATTCGGTTTCTTCGCCCGCCGCCAGTTTCCCGGCCTGTTCGACCCAGCCGTCGCGCTCGATCCGGCCCTTGAACGACAACCGTTCGTCGACCCAGGCGATGTTTTCGGCGGTCCAGGCGGCGATCTGGTCGAAATGATAGAATCCCAGCTCGTTGAGCATCTTTTCCAGTTTCGGACCGACACCCTTGAGCAGTTTGAGATCGTCGGGCTGGCCGCCACGAGCCGCCGTCAACGTCTCGGGCTCAGCTTCCGCCGCCGCACCCTGCGGCTCGTATTTCCACACACCCTTGCGCGCGGCCAGTTCCGCTTGGCCGGGCAGCGCTGCCGATGGCTTGATCGGCGAGTGCGCCTCTTCGGCCGTTGCGGTGGCGGGCACGGCTTTGGCCTCGGCCTGCGCCGCAGGTGCCGCCTGCGCGGCCTCGGTTGTCACCGTCTCCGTGGCCGGAGCGGCAGGTTTACCCTTGAGCCACGGGGTCAGCAGCGGCACCTCGGTACCGTCGATCCGCTTGACCGTATCGCCAATGTCGACCGCCAGTTGCACCGATGCGTTGTACTGCGTGTGCCCGCTCTCGAAGTCCTTGAGGCTGGTCAGACCGTTCAGCGGTTCGGCCGCATAGCGCCCGTTCTGCGGCCCGGGAACCGGCACCTTGCCGGCGGCCAGTTCGTCGAGGATCTCGGCAAAGCGCGCGGCGGTCAGGTCCTCGTAGTAATCCTTGCCGATCTGCGCCATCGGCGCGTTGGTGCAGGACCCGAGGCACTCCACCTCTTCCCAGGAAAACTTGCCGTCCGCCGACAGTTCATGCGGGTTGGCGGCGATCTTTTCCTTGCACACCGCCATCAGATCCTCGGCGCCGCAGATCATGCAGGACGTGGTGCCGCAGACCTGCACATGCGCGACCGATCCGACCGGCTGCAACTGGAACATGAAATAGAAGCTCGCCACTTCGAGCACCCGGATATAGGCCATACCCAGCATGTCGGCGACATGTTCGATGGCGGGCCGGGTCAGCCAGCCTTCCTGTTCCTGCGCCCGCCAAAGCAGCGGAATGACCGCCGAAGCCTGACGGCCCTCGGGGTACTTGGTGATCTGCCCCTCGGCCCAGGCCCGGTTGGCCGGGCTAAAGGCGAAGCTGTCAGGTTGTTCGTGGTAAAGGCGTCGCAGCATGGCGGTCCTCAGAGCATGGCGAAGAGGGACACGAGTGCGCCGATCGCGGCCACCCCACCCCCGATAAGGTGAATCCAGTGCGGCTTGCCCGCGCGGGAATAGATGAAGGCGTCACCGAAACAGATCACGGCAAAGCCGAGCAGCAGCCCGAACAGCACGCTGGGCGCACCGATCCAGGCCGCCAGAAGCGCCAGCAGCGACAAGCCCGCGTAGCGCACCAGCAGCGCCTGCGGAAGATGGTCCCTGTCGTGCTGGACCAGCTTCAGCCCGCGTTCCTTGCCCAGCGCCAGCAGAACCGTAACCGTGACCATGAAGGCCACGGCCAGCCAGCCGGCAATGGTGACGAGCGTGGAGAGCATCAGCGGTCGACCTCGCCGAACACGATGTCCATGGTGCCGATGATCGCGGCCACGTCGGCCAGCTGGTGGCCCTTGGAGACATGGTCCATCGCCTGAAGGTGCATATAGCCCGGCGCGCGCAGCTTGGCGCGATAGGGCCGGTTGGAGCCATCGGACACCATGTAGACCCCGAATTCGCCCTTGGGCGCCTCGACCCCGGCGTAAACCTCACCGGCGGGAACGTGGAACCCTTCGGTATAGAGCTTGAAGTGATGGATCAGGCTTTCCATCGACGTTTTCATGTCACCGCGTGTCGGCGGCGTCAGCTTGCCCCGCGCCAGAATGTCGCCGGGTTCGGCGCGCAGCTTCTCGATCGCCTGTAACATGATGTGAACCGACTGGCGCATCTCCTCCATCCGCACCAGATAGCGGTCGAAACAGTCGCCATTGGTCCCGACGGGGATCTGGAAGTCGAATTCGTCATAGCATTCATAGGGTTGCGAACGCCGCAGGTCCCAGGCCAACCCCGAGCCGCGCGCCATGACGCCGGAGAATCCCCATTCCTGGATCGTGGTTTCATCCACCACACCGATATCGACATTGCGTTGCTTGAAGATCCGGTTTTCGGTCAGCAGCCCGTCAATGTCGTCCAACACCTTGGGGAAGGCATGGCACCAGGTCTCGATGTCGTCGATCAGGTCGGGCGGCAGATCCTGATGGACACCGCCGGGACGGAAATAGGCCGCGTGAAGCCGCGCACCGCTGGCGCGCTCGTAGAAGACCATCAGCTTCTCGCGTTCCTCGAACCCCCAGAGCGGCGGGGTCAGCGCGCCCACGTCCATCGCCTGCGTGGTCACGTTCAGCAGGTGGTTCAGGACGCGGCCGATTTCGCAATACAGGACCCGGATCAGCGACGCGCGGCGCGGCGCGGCCACGCCGGTCAGTTTCTCGATGGCCAGACACCAGGCGTGTTCCTGGTTCATCGTGCCGACGTAATCCAGCCGGTCCAGATAGGGCAGGTTCTGCAGGTAGGTGCGGCTTTCCATCAGCTTTTCGGTGCCGCGGTGCAGCAGGCCAATATGCGGGTCGCAGCGTTCGACGATCTCGCCGTCGAGCTCCAGCACCAGCCGCAACACCCCGTGCGCCGCCGGGTGCTGGGGACCGAAGTTGATGTTGAAGTTGCGGATCTTCTGTTCGCCGGTCAGCGCGTCCTCGAATCCCTTGGAGCCATCCATCATTGAGCATCTCCCTGGGGTGCGAACATCGCAAATACCTCGGCCTCGGTCAGCGTCTTGCGTGTGCCGGCAAGCGCATAGCTCGACGGTTTGCGGTCGATGAAAAGCTCGACGCCGATCTCGAACCGCGACGGATCGTCGAAACACTGGATCGACACATTCTGGTTGGCGCCGTCCTGCGTCTGCCACAGCAGCGACGATCCGCACTGGGTGCAGAACACCCGCTCGCCCCAATCGCTGCCCTTGTACGATCCCAACGGCACACCATCGTCGAACCGGACGGAATCACCGCAATCGACAGTCAGAAAGATGCCGCCGGTCCAATGCCGGCACATGCCGCAATGGCAGGCACCACCGCCACGACCGGATTCCACCGCCGTGAAGGTACAGGCGCCGCACAGGCAGCGCCCAGACAGCTTTTCCCCGGTGGCGCCCATCAGCGTTTCTCCAGCTCTTGCAGCTTGGCCGCCATGACCCACAGCAGAATCAGCGGCGCGATCGGGATGATCGCGGCAAAGGCCCAGTTGGCATTCACGCCGAAATGCGGCAGCAGCTTGCGCAGCGGGATGATGGTCAGGATGGTGAAGACAAGCCAGATCAGGAATTCCATCACTTCGCCTCCGTCTTTTCGTCCGATTTCTCATCGCCCGGCAGGATATACTCCGCACCCTCCCACGGGCTCATGAAATCGAACTGCCGGTATTCCTGCACCAGCGACACCGGTTCGTAAACCACGCGCTTCTGCGCCTCGTCGTACCGCACCTCGGTATAGCCGGTGGTCGGGAAATCCTTGCGCAGCGGATGGCCGCGGAACCCAT
>CAYGNB010000199.1:0-1183 GCA_964351135.1 uncultured Rhodobacterales bacterium
GTGGCCTTGGTCTGTTGACAGGTCATGACAGTATCCCGCAAAATCCGTTTGCATACTAACAAGTAGGTTGAGCCAAGCGCCAGAGGAGGGGGAAAAATTGACTCAATATCACCGCCCCGACGATCTTGGCCGGGCCGTCGCGCTGCTGACGGGCGGTCGAATGACGGTGGCTGCGGGCTGTACCGACCTGTTTCCGGCGACCACCCGGCCCGGGTTGACGGGCCCCGTGCTGGACCTGACCGGTATCGCGGCGCTGCGTGGCATCACCGAAAACGCCGCGGGCTGGCGGATCGGGGCCACCACCACCTGGGCGGATATCGTAGCGGCGGATCTGCCGCCGGGCTTCGACATGCTGCGCCAGGCCGCGCGCGAGGTCGGGTCGGTGCAGATCCAGAATGCGGCGACGGTCGCGGGTAACCTGTGCAACGCGTCGCCCGCCGCCGATGGTGTTCCGCCGCTCTTGGCGCTCGATGCCGAGGTCGAACTGAGATCGGATACCGGCACCCGCTGCATGCCGCTGGACCTGTTCCTGACCGGCGTGCGCCGGACAGCGTTGCGTCCGGGTGAAATTGTCACCGCCGTTCTTATCCCTCGCGCGTCCGGGGCGGGCCGCAGCCGGTTCCTGAAACTGGGGGCACGGAAATACCTGGTGATTTCGATAGCGATGGTTGCCGCGCGCATCGAGGAACAGGCCGGTCGCATCGTGCGCGCGGCATTGGCGGTCGGGGCGTGCAGTGCGGTCGCCACCCGCCTGCCCGAGCTTGAAACCGCGCTGGTCGGAGTGTCGGTGGCAGAGGCGGCGGACGTGGTGACGCCTGATCTGCTGGCATCGCGCCTGTCGCCGGTGTCGGACCTGCGCGGTGACGCGACCTATCGCGAAGAGGCGGCCGTGGAACTGCTGCGCCGGGCGCTGGGCGATCTGGCCAGAGGGCGCGGGGATGAATGATGCGTTGAACCTCGTGGTGAATGGCCGGGCCGTGTCGGCCGGGGCCGTGCCGGGGCTGCGGCTGTCCGAGGTGCTGCGGGCCGATCTGGGGCTGACCGGCACCAAATCGGGGTGCGACGCGGGCGATTGCGGGGCCTGCACCGTGCTGCTGGACGGTGTTCCGGTCTGTGCCTGCCTGACGCCTGCGGCGCAGGCGGCGGGGCGCCGGGTCGAGACGGTCGAGGGGCTGGCGAACGG